>NZ_JBTVVN010000019.1:0-70663 GCF_054819755.1 Clostridium sp. DL1XJH146 | reverse complement strand
TGCATTGTGCATTGTGCATTGTGCATTGTGCATTGTGCATTGTGCATTGTGCATTGTGCATTGTGCATTGTGCATTACGCCTTGTGCATTGCTTTTAACCCTATTATCTCTTACTCATTTCCTCATATCCTATCTTTTCATCCACATTTTGATAAGCTGGTCTTATAATTTTAGGTTCACTCACTATTTGCTCAATTCTATGTGCACACCATCCTGCTACCCTAGCTGTTGCAAAAATAGGAGTATACAGTTCCTGTGGAATATTAAGCATATTATATACAAATCCAGAATATAAATCTACATTTGCACAAATATCTTTACCTGGCCTGATTTCTTTAATTATCTCTATTGTCAATTTTTCAATATTTTTATATAATTCAAATTCTTCTAATCTATCTTTTTCTACTGCAAGTTCATATGCCTTTTCCTTTAAAAGAACAGCTCTTGGATCTGAAAGTGTATAAATTGCATGCCCCATACCATAAATAAGTCCCTTTTTATCAAAGGCCTCTTTTCTTATTATTTTATATAAATAATCTTTTAATTTGGCTTTATTATTCCAATCATTAATATTTTCTTTAATATTATCAACCATTTTAATCACTTTTAAATTAGCTCCACCATGCTTTGGACCTTTTAATGAACCAACCGCTGCTGCTAATGCTGAATACGTATCAGTCCCTGTTGATGAAACGACATGAGTTGCAAATGCTGAGTTATTACCACCACCATGTTCACTGTGTACTACTAAACATAAATCTAGCAGCTCAGCTTCTTTTTCAGTAAATGAATTATCCGGTCTTATAAGATGAAGAATATTTTCAGCTGTATCTAATTCCTTTTCTGGAGAATGAATAACTAAACTTTTGCCATCATAATAATGGCCCTTTGCACTATATCCATATGCTATAAACAAAGGAAATTTAGCTAGCATTTTCATACTTTGAATCAGTAAATTTCTAACACCAACATCATCTGGATTTTCATCAAAAGAATACGATACTAAAATACTTCTCTGTAACTTATTCATAATATCTTTACTTGGAAACTTCAGAATCATATCTTCAACAAACCCATCAGGCAATACTCTGAAATCACTTAGAATATCTTTAAATTCACAAAGTTCATCTCTATTTGGTAACTTACCAAACAACAATAAATAACTAACCTCTTCAAAACCATGTCTTTTTTCTTTTTGAAATCCATTTACCAATTCATTAATTGTAATTCCTCTATAATCTAACTTTCCAGGTTGTGAAATTTTTTTATTATTTTCTGTTTTATATCCATGTACACTCCCTACTTTTGTAAGTCCAACCAATACCCCAGTTCCATTATTATTTCTAAGTCCTCTTTTCAAAGCATATTCATCATATAGACTAGTATCAATTCTATTATTCATTTCAACAATAGTCGCTAATTTATCAAATGCATCTAAATTAAATTTTTCAAACATAAAATCCCCCCTTTTATATCATATCCCTTAAAAAAGTAATATATAAAATTGTGCATATTAATGCACAATTTTATATATTACGCGTATTTTTACAATTTCGAAACCGTGTAATTTCATATATTGCAATTATTATTTTTTTACTATTTTCTGTAATCGGCTATTTCATTACTATAATATTAATTATACTCTATTTTAAACTAAATTCCAATAAGGAATTTTGAATTTACTTAAAGTTTAACTTTCATTTTTATTATTTTACTAATAATAATTATTCATCAATACTACAAAAAAATAATGATATCCAATTAAAAATAGGCCACTGAAAAAAACATACTTTTTCAGTGGCCTCATAAAATTTCAAATTTTTTTCTATTCTAAATAAAATGGTACTGCAAATATTTCTAGAAATTCTTTTAATGTTAAAGTATCTAATTTTCGCATCAATTCTTCTAAATTAATTTTATCCATTTGGAAATGTGCTGCTGTTTGATTATCCTTTAATGTTAAAATTATATGATTATGTAATGATGTAGTATCATCAATTATAGCATCAGGAATAATTTTAAAAATTGATGATGCCTTCACATCCCTTTGCCTTTCTTTAAATACAGGTGTTACACTAATTAACATCTGTAAATCACCAATATCAATTCCTAAATCCATTAAAACTGTATTCCACTGTTTTATAGATTTCACAATAGCTTTCTTTGTAGATACCTTATTGTCCATATCATTTTCTAAAATGCTCTTCATTATTTCGTTTGAATACTTTAAAACATCTGGACAATTATCAAGAATGATTTCATTATAGTTTTTGATTGATTCTGGATAAAATCTTATCATACTATTAACTAGCAAAATCTTTGTTATTTTATTATATGGATTATTATCTAAATTTAATATTTTTTCTACATTAGGGAGCATTCTTCTAATCTCTGGCTCTATACCTATCTTTTTTTGTTCTTCCATTATCCATTTACTAGATAAATATGTTTGAATTTGTTTGCCTATATTGCCTACAATATCAAATTGAAGAACTCTTATAAAGCTCGGAACATATTTTTGACTAAGAAGACCTAAAATTTCTAATGAAATAAAAAATTCTTCCTGTTCTTCTTCATAAATTATAACATTAAAATTTCCTTTTTCATCTACTTTTGTTTCTACCTTAATATCCTTAACCCCAACATCCTTATAAATATTTAATTCCAACGGTTCCACTTCTTTTCTTACTTTCCTAATCAAATCTTTAATTTTATCTCCTAAGTTGCTTTCATCTAACTTTATCATTTTTACCTCCATTGTAAAGTTTCTAGTTAACTTATTTATTACTATCGTTTGATATAAAATCTATAATTTTGTTATTTACTATTGTCTGTTGCTCTTCTCTAGATATTTCTGCTTCTCCATCTCCAGGCTGATGACCATACCATCCAAATTGCTCATGATTACCACCGACTATTTCATCAAATTGTGTATCCTCTGGTAAATTTTCTTTTGAATCATTAATTTTATCTACTGTTGCAAATCCATCATTAGTAGCATATAACGATAACACCTCTATATCAACTTCAGACAAATCGTTACTTGCAGCTGGATATGACGCAAGCAAGACTAAAGAATCAATTTTCTCATCTTCTGTATCATATATATATTTACATGCCATTGCCCCACCTAAGGAATGCCCTGATATAGTCCATAAAGTAATATTATCGTACTCCTCTATAATATCTTCTGCAATATCAGAATTAAAAATCGCTAATTTTAGTGGCATTTTGACAATAATTGTAGCTATACCCTTTTCTGCTAAATAGGTTGCTAATGGTGAGTATGCATCAGCATCAACTCTTGCGCCTGGGTAAATAATAAATCCTCTTTCAAAATTATATTCTTTTGGCCAAAATTCGTAACCAAAATCACTTTGCTTAGTAATTATGCTATCATCATTTGAATTAAATACAGCCATGGCTTGGTCCATTGCATTGAAAGGCAATTCAGCCCAAAGAACAAAAGCCATGCTTAAAACAATTATTAATCCTAGAAATGCAAAAGCTATTTTTTTCTTTTTCATAATATTCCCCCGTTAAATTCACATCTTTTTTTTCACTATAACTTACTCTGTAACTTAAATAATTATAGCATATATAGGTTAATTATATAAATAAAAAGACTCTATTTGCATAATTGCAAAATAGAATCTTTTCATTTTTGTTTATTTTAAACTATAGAGCTTATTTAAATTATCATTTAAATAAGTTATCACAATTCTTCTTTTTTAATTCCATAAAACTCAGCTAAAGTATTTCTCTCAACTGCTGTTAAACTAACTCTTCCCTTTTCTTTCTGTTCATATTCTTGCGCTGTAATGTCTAATAATTCACCAATCTCCGTTTGAGTGTTTCTATGTTCAATTCTTAAATCTATTAATTTTTCATTCATATCCATAACCTCCTTATACTTTACTTCGATTATATTTTATCCACTTTTTTTATATTTACTATGACTTTAATAACATGGTCTACATTTTTTTGTTATAATAAACATAAGTATCTAAGAATAAATAATTTATTCTTCCATAAATAAAAATATAAAAAGAATCAAGGAGGTTAGTATGAAATGAATAATGTTGATTTTGTAATCATTGCAATTGTAATTATTGCAGGTATAATCGGATACATTAAAGGGTTTTGGTTAAGTTTAATTTCATTAGCAAAATATTTAGTCGCAATGATAGGCACTAAGATATTTTCCCCTATTGTAACAGATTTTCTATGGAACTCATCATTTAAAGATACTATTAATAACTACATAATCGAGAGATTTCAAACTATGACTATAGATACATTAGGCATAGATCCTAGTAATTTAGAATTGTCAGGTGACCTTTTTTCAAATTCCGATTCTATAGGAGGATTTTTTTCTAACAGTATTGCATATATGCAAAATTTACTTAATAGTAACATTTTAAAAGTAGGACAATCTATATCTTCTGCTTTTACTGCATTAGTTATTTCATCTTTAGGAATATTAATTACTTTTTTAGGACTTTTACTTATTCTCACAATTGTTACATCGATAGTTAATAAATCTATAAAGAAATCAAAGAAATTTTCTTTTATAAATAATTCACTTGGATTTCTTTTTAATGCTTTTTCAAGTATCATTGTTATTGTGATTTTATTAATTGTCAGTGGTCCTATTATTTATTCTTCAAGTAACAGCGATATTTTTTCCCAGTCATTGATTTTGAATTTTTTCTATACCAGTAAGATTTATGCGTATCTAATTACTAATTTAATGAATGTCATAAAAATTTAAGCTGCTGATAATATCAGCAGCTTTTCGACTTACTTCATCATATTATCAAAAAAGAATAAAGACAATCACAAAATCTCTCATTTGCAATTGCCCAAGTAATTATTCTTGAAGATTAGCAATAAAATCTACAAGTTTTTCTACTGCTAATTGTTCGTCATCGCCTTCAGCTTTTATAGTAATAACTGCTCCTCTATTCAAACCAAGAGACAATACATTTAGCATGCTTTTACCATTAGCTGCCTTACCTTCTTTTACTAATGTTATATTACTCTTAAATTTCATTGCTTCAGAAATAAATAATGACGCTGGTCTAGCATGCAACCCTGTTTCGTTAACAATCTCTACTTGTTTTTCGTACATATTTCTTCCTCCTTAATGAACCGTATTATATAGACACATCTTATTATATAATATTTAGCCCAAAATTTCATTTGTTTTAATAAAATTTTTTTCAATATTATCTAAAAATTCACTCTTTAAATAATTTAACTCTATTTTATCATTAATTCTATTTACAAATGTTTCATAATCCCAATTCTTTTTCCTAGTATAGTAATTTTTAGCTAAGAAATATAAATCTTTTGGGAAATACATATATGCTAAAAGTATTTTTCTCTCTTCATCACTAAGTTTTTTATATTTCTCGTATGTTTTTATAATTAAGTTGAATTGTTCTATTTCGTATTTACAATTTTTTTCTACCTTAAGTATAAAGTTACACAAATCATGAACTCTCAAATCAATAATTGAATAATCAAAATCAATAAAATAAGCTTCTTCTCCCTCTATCAATATATTATGATTGGCCAAATCATGATGACAAAGAACTATAGTATCTTCTTTACTGCATACCTTATAGTAATTTGCTTTCTCTAAAATTCTAATGCTTTTCAATGCTTGTTTATTTAGCCTCTCATAGTTTTCCAAAAAAATCTTATCAAATTTCTTTTGTGGTTCAATACTTGCTAACTCTTTAAATAGTTTTAATTCTTCAATTTCTTGATTTAGTGACCTTATTGCCGTGCCACTTTTATTTCTATACCCATCGATATATTTAAATCCTTCTGATGCAGCATGTAATTTTGATATATATTCACTACATATTTCAATATCTATAGGATTATCATATTGACTTTCTCTTCCTTGTACCAAATCTATAACACAATAGTATTCCCCTTCCCAATTAAAATAGAACTCATTTTTTATAGTCTTATTAATCTTAAGTACATTATCAAAGCCTCTTTTCCTCACATAGCTTAGTCCTTGTGTAATAAAATCCATATCTTTTTCAGATATACTTAATTTCTTCAATATTTTATATCCTTTATCTGTGTCTAGAATAAATACTTTTCTAACAGGTATTATATCTTTAATTTCAAATTCAAAATTTTCAAAAATCTCAATATTTAAATCATATTTAACAAGATCTTCCATACTCTTTATCTTTACTTCATACAACATGTATATAGCCCCTTCCTTTAAAAACTGATTAATTCATTTTGAGTTCTTACAATAAATTTTCTCTCAATTTTTTCATAAGAGTTATCATATTCATTTCTGAAATATTTCAAAGTAGATTTTATTGAGTAATATGGAAATTTAAACAAATCAGTTATTAACCTTTCTCCATCTTCATCTATTCTTTTTATTTTACAATAATTCTGGATTAAACTATCCCAATCAAAAACTAATCCTTTACTCTTTAGTTTAATCAATAAATATAAAACATCATTTTCATATAGATTATAGCTACATTCATTAATATTATTTATACAAATTTGTTCATTTTTCCATATATTTTCAAACCAAGTATCTACTATGCATATTTCCTTGTTTTTATAGCTTCTTTTTAATGAATTCATAAAAGTTTTATAATTGTTTCTAGTAAAAGGTCTTTGCCCTAAATTTAAAATTTCCTCTCTACAATTATAAATTAAGTCTTCAAAATCATTTGATGGTCTCTCTTTAGTTAACTTAGCAGAATAATAAGAAAATAAATTAAATTTATTTTTAAACTCTCTAAATAAAACCCCTCTATTATCAGGGAGTTTTTCCTTAATCGAAGGACTATATCCTTTAAGTTTCCTATGAAATTCATCTATAATGTAAAGTTGATTAACTATCATATCATTATCTATTTTCTTATATTTAATCTTATTTTTATTATTTGATAAAACAATTCCGTTTTCACTCATATATGAACTCAATGTTTTTTTCATCGATACATCCTCCTAACTAAATAATTTGACATATTTTTTTATGCCCAAACTCATCAATAAATTTTTCTCTCTGCTCTATGTCATCAATATATTTAGTTAATTTATTAATAAAAAATTCTTCTCCCCAAGCTTTCTTTTCCCAATAATATTGAATACCCCGTTGCCAATATTCTTGCGGAAATTCCATAAAAGCTGCCATTATTTCTATATCTCCTTCATTAAAAGGATAAATGAAATTATACCAACTCATAATCTCAGCTACTTTTTTCATACTCCAATTACCACATTTCATATTTCTAATTAACAAACTTGAAACATCGTGTAGGTGAGTATCTAAAATACAATAATCAAAATCTATAAAATAAATTTCTCCATTTTCTTTAATTAACACGTTATGATTGGCCATATCATGATGACAGAACCCTTTTAGTTCAGATTCTTTTTTCATAGTTTTCATATAATCACTTTTCTTTAATTTATCAATTGACCTATTTGCCCTTTTGATTTCCTCTTCCATGATACTAAGATACAAATAATCAAATTCACTTTTATTTTCTTTTTCATAAATTCTTCTCTTAAAATCCAATATCTCTTTTTTCCTTGTTTCAAAGGTTTCAACCCATTTAAACCAATAAGTCCTTGGGTTAAAATTAGATTCAATTTCAAAGTTTCTACTTTTAATGTGAAGGTCAGCCAATTTTTGTGTAACAGCTTTTAATTCTTCATCATTATTATAATTTGACTGCCTTCCTTGAATCCATGGTATCAAATATGCATAAGAATCGTTTATTTTAATATATTGTTTATTATCTTTAGTTTTTATAAATTGTGAAATAAATTGAAAATCATTCTTTATTAGATGATTAATAGCTTCTAGTATAAATAGAAAATGCCCAAAATTATATTTAATAATTTTCAAACAATAACTTTTATTTTCATCCTTGATTTTAATTATATTTTTCCTTTCTTCAACTACCGTAGCATTAATATCATAATTGACCTCTACAGTTTTAATTATTTCTTCTATTTCCAATTATGTTCCTCCAATATATTAATCTATTTTATTATATGTAATTTAAAAATACTCTGTGATTATCTTAAACTATTCACACAATTCATTCTTTTATAGTATTTTATATATATAGGGTTAATTAGGAGAGTGTACTATGAAGATAGCAATTGATTCAAGAGGTATAAACTGGTATAGGGGGACAGGTATAGGTACTTATACCGATAATTTAGTTTCCAATCTCATTAATATTAGTGACCATAATTATAGGCTTTATTGGTCTGAAAAAAACTACAAAAATTTTAAAAAAAATAACGTAGATATAATATATACTTCAAAAAAACATAGTAGATTTTTTAATAATATTTATATTCCCTATGATTTGAAAAAATCAGATGTTGATATTTATCATATCCCCCAAAATGGGATAGGATTAGAAACAGAAGCACACAGCAGATATAATAAAATAATAACAATTCATGATTTAATACCTTATATTTTGCCTGAAACAGTCGGCGCAGGATACTTGAGGAAATTTCTTGAAGATGTTCCTTCAATAATATCTGCATCCGATGCTATTATTACAGTTTCAGAATGTTCAAAAAAAGATATCCTAAAATTTTTCCCTACTGCCAAAGGGAAAGTTTATGTTACTCCTTTAGCCGCCGATAAAATATATAAGCCCCTTAATAGAGAGAAATGTAAAAATTTTTTAAAAAACAAATATAAAATTGATAAAAATTTCATACTATACATTGGAGGCTTTAGCGAAAGAAAAAATGTGAGGGCATTAATTCATTCTTTCATAAAAGCCCAAAAATGGCTTAATGATGATTACTATTTAGTTTTAGGAGGCGCTAGGAAAGATATAGGAAATAGCCTATACCAAGAATTTGGTATAAAAAATAACAGAATACTATTTACAGGCTACCTTCCAACAAAGGAACTTCCAATTTTTTATAATGCTGCAGAATTATTTGCATACCCTTCACTTTATGAAGGTTTTGGTCTTCCACCACTTGAAGCTATGTGTTGTGGAACTCCTGTAATTACAAGCAATATTTCTTCTATTCCAGAGGTAGTAGGAGATGCAGGTTTTTTAATAAACCCATTTGATCATTATGAAATAGAAAAAAATATTATTAAAATTCTTAATAATATTGAGATCAAAGAAAAGCTGAGAGAAAATTCTCTAAAAAGAGCTTCTGAATTCAACTGGATTAAAACAGCTGAAAAAACATTAGAAATTTATGAAAAAGTCTATAATAACAAAAACAATGCACTCTAACAAAGGATAAAATCCTTTTAGTTAGAGTGCATCACCTATTGTTTCTTATTGTTAAAATCTATTTTATATTCTATAATCAAACATTGCTTCTCCACAGCTTTCTCTTTTAATAAAAGAGGTCTTAAGTTTTATATTATGATATTTTTCTAGGTTATTTTCAATTATTTTAAAAATTTCTTTAGCGGCTCTTTTCCCTATTTCTTCAATCTTCAAATCCACAGTTGATAGTTTTGGACTAGATATACTTGCAAGATATGTATTGTCGCATCCAACAATAGATATTTCTTCAGGAATATCTATATTCATCTCTTTACAAGCATTAACTACTCCTATAGCCATAATTTCATTACATGCAAAAATAGCAGTTGGTTTTCCTTCACTGAGTAAAATATTTTTGACCATTTCATTAACTTCATCTACTACATGAATACTGTTTCCTCCACCAACTCTTATTATTTTTTTATAGCTAAATTTATTCTTTTGAATTACATTTTGATATATATTTTCTTTAATATCATAAGAATAGCTACTTCCACCTCTAATAAATGCAATTCTCCTATGATTTAAGTTTACCAAATATTCAAAGGCTTTTTCAGTACCAATTTTTTCATCATAGGATAGAAATTTGCCCTTATATCCTTCTCCACAACCATTTACAATTAAAGTAGGGATTGTTTTAGAAATCTTTTCGTAATATCCTTCGTCCAAATTTTTAATTGCAGGATCAATTAGTAATATTGCATCCACTTGTCTCGAAATCATATTTTGAACTATTTTCTTTTCTTCCTTTGCATTCCCACCTGTATTACTTAATGAAATTGAATAACCTTGTTTCTTAAGGCTAATTTCAAATTCTTCAACAATAGTCGTGAAAAATAAATTTGTAATACCAGGAACTACTACTCCTATCATTGATGTTTTCTTAGTTATCAAGCTCCTAGCCATAGCATTAGGATTGTAATTAAGTTTTTCTATAGCTTTTTCTATAATTTCTCGAGTTTCTTTTTTTACAGGATAATTATTATTGAGAACTCTAGACACCGTTGTAATTGATACTCCTGCTTCTTTTGCTACATCATTTATTGTAACTGCCATAACTCTACACCTACTTAATTATCATATCCATCTGGATGATTTACATACCATTTCCATGCCGTTTCTATTATTGTCTCTACGTTATTATATTTAGGTTTCCACCCAAGCTCATTTTGTGCCTTTTCAGAAGATGCTATTAATATTGCAGGATCTCCTGCTCTTCTTTGTGCAATCTCTGCTTTAATTTCTTTTCCTGTAACTTTTCTTGTAACCTCTATTACTTCTTTAACAGAAAAACCTGTTCCATTTCCTAAATTAAAAGTTTTACTTTCACTACCTTCCCTTAATTTATTAAGTGCTAATAAGTGGGCAGAACCTAAGTCTGATACATGTATATAGTCCCTTATGCATGAACCATCCTTTGTATCATAATCATCTCCATATACAAATATCTTTTCTCTTTTACCTAATGCAACTTGAAGTATAATCGGTATCAAATGACTCTCTGGTCTATGGTCTTCACCTATTTTCCCACCTGTATGGGCACCTGCTGCATTAAAATATCTTAGTACAGTATATTTTATACCATAGGCATTATCACACCATTTTAGTACTTTTTCTACTGTTAATTTTGATTCTCCATATGGATTTGTAGGAAATGTCCTATCTTCTTCAAGTATTGGGGTATTTTCAGGTTCACCATAAGTTGCCGCAGTTGATGAAAATACAATTTTTTTCACATCATAATCATTCATAGCTTTAAGTAAACTTAAAGTAGAGCCTACATTATTTTCAAAGTACTTAATTGGATTTTCTACAGATTCACCAACTAATGAATCCGCTGCAAAATCAATAACAGCTTCTATATTATTCTCTGTAAAAACTTTATCTAAAATCTCTCTATCTCTCAAGTCACCTACATATAATTTACCACCAATAATAGCATCTTTATGACCCTTTTGCAGGTTATCAAGTATAACAACTTCTTCTCCATTTTCTAATAGTTCTGCCACCATGTGACTACCAATATAACCTGCACCACCACAAACTAAAATTGCCATTTAAAAACCTCCTATTATAGAAAACCTTTTCTATAATTCTAACAAAAAAACCAATTGAAATCAACTGCTTTCATTATTAAGTTATTATTTTTAATTTATAAATCAAACTAAAAAAAGAATTTCTTCCCTCAGCAGAAATTCTTTAAATAATTTATTTATCATTAATTAAATCAAAGAAATATTTTAGCTCCGCTAAAATATTTCCTCCTTAATTGTGCATTGTGCATTGTGCATTGTGCATTGTGCATTATAATTATCCCTTAGCCTTTTGAGAATTTATCATTTCCCTGTTCATTGAAAACTTCTTTCCACTCTTTATCTGCATATGGTTTCCATTCAGCAGCTACTCTATCTAAATTATCCATATAATCTTTTGAGCTAACCATGGCCTTTCCACCAATATCAGTTGCTTTAGCTCCAACTTTAGCTGTTACTTCTCTAACAACTTCAGGATTATCAATCATCATACAAGGTCTCAACATATTATCACTATATGGTTGTCTACTTCTTAATTCCTTAAAGAAAGGATCTTTAAATGCATCAATAAGTGGTCTACCTTTAAGATTAACTGTTGAATAATGAGCAAAAATACAAGGCTCTACATCTTCATTAACATTAACATGAGCAAAGTATTTACCCGCAATGCATCCTCCAACAAAAGGCGCATCATTAAAGAAATCAGCTGTAAAATATGGTTTTGTTTTTCTTATCTCTCTTGTTCTTTGTCCAAGGTACACTCTTTGTTCTGGAGTAAGCATCATATCAAAATCAGGATTTTCACATCCAACAGGCATAAGTAAAAAATACCAATTCATTTTTGACCCTTTCCCAATTATTTTATCCACAAATTCATCCGATAAAACAGAATCAATATTAGTTCTAGTCACTGCAGTAGAAACACCAAATAACACTCCTTTTTCTTTTAGTACATCCATTGCATTCATTACCTTTTGATATGTTCCTTTTCCTCTTCTAGCATCTGTTTCTTCTTCTTCTCCTTCAACTGAAAGCATCGGAATTACATTGCCAAGTTGTCTTAATCTATCCCCTGTTTCTTCATCTATCAAAGTTCCATTAGTAAATGGAGTAAACATCATATCATCATATTTGCCATAAACATCTAATAATTCTTTATAGAAAAATGGCTCTCCACCTAAAACTATTATCCAATATATGCCTAAGTCTCTAGCTTCTTTTACAATTCTTTCAAATTCTTCAATAGCCATTTTAGGTTGACTTAGCATATCAGTAGCATAGCAGCCTTTACATCTCAAATTACATTGCATTGATGGACTAACTAATAATACAAAAGGAACTTTTGTGTTTTCTTCTTCAAGCCATTTTTTTCTTATTGGTGTTGCATGCCAGTTTGCATTTGCTAAATAATTGGTGAAAAATTTTTTTAAACACTTTTTATCAGTAGTTTTTAATAAGTTTTGGACATATTCATAAGTTGCAGGCTGTGTTTTATAATACTCGTATACTTTTTCAATACCATTTAACTGTACAGGATCTTTTGTAAGCTTTTTAGCTATATTAACTATTTTATCAACATTCTCTTCAGGATTTTTTTGAATAATACCAACTACTTGATTAACTAGTGTTTGCTTAACATTTTTCCCGATACTATTTTTTATTTCCATATAGAACTCCCCCTAAAAATTTATATAACCTTTAAATGATTTCTATATTAATTATATTCTTTAATGACTAAAAGTCAATAATTTTCAATATTTATTTACAAACTATTAATATATAGTCTTTTTCTATAATTCTATACATGAATTGGAAATTTACTATTTCCTAATAAGTTCACATAAATAAAAAAAGTGCCTCAAAAGAGACACTTTTTTTCTAAAGGCAGCTAAAATAACTTATAATGATGCCTCCAATTTATTTTTATTCACCTAAAAAATCTTTATAAATCATTTCAATATCATTTACTTCAACTTTTTCAGGATGATTTTTTAATTTTGCTTCATTTCCAATCATTAATGCACTATAAGTAGTAATTTCTTCTTCAGATAATTTAAATTCATCTCCTAAAGTTATTTTTATAAAATCAGAAAATTCTTTTATACTTTCTATACCTAGTAACTCAATTATTCTATCTACTTTATCCTTATTAGATTTTTCACATAATTTCATATAGGCCGGTAAAAGTAGTCCATTAGCCTTTCCGTGAGAAATATGGTGATAATATGTTAAATGATAACCCATACCATGAGGAAGTGAAGTTCCACATTGAGCTATTACTATACCCCCTAGCGTAGACATTAATAACAATTTTTCTCTTATCTCGTAATCAATTTCCTTGTTATATAAAGCATTCATACATTCTCCAAATAATTTAATGCCTTTTTCAGCAGAAGCATCACTTAAAGTATTTGCATTTACATTTAAATAACCTTCTATCAAATGCGAAAATGCATCTACAGCTGTATTTACAGTAACACCATATGGAACTGTTTCTGTATATTTAGCATCCAAAAAAGCAATTTCAGGGAATATTTTATGTGAGAAATTCCTTTTTGTTTTTGCTATATGGTCTGTATATATAGCATAAGGAGTTACTTCTGATCCTGTTCCTGATGTTGTTGGAATTGCAATTATCGGTATAGACTTTCTTAATGGTTGATCAAATAGGTTTTCTTTTTGAAAATCTTTATTATAAGCAAAAACACCAATTCCCTTAGCAGCATCTAGAGGAGAACCTCCTCCTATTGCTATAATAAAGTCACTTTTTTCATTTCTAGCAAATAGACCTCCCTTTTCAACAAGTTCTATGGTAGGATTTTCTTCTATTTCGTCAAAAATTGAATATTTGATACGCAATTCGCTAAGTATTTTCTCTACATCGTGTAATGAACCATTTTTTTTAGATGAACTCTTACCTGTTACAATTAAACATTTTCCCCCAATTTTTTTTATTAGGTCTTTATGCTTTTCCAAAACATCTTTTCCAAATAAAACTTTAGTTGGCATTAAATAATTAAAATCTTTCACAGTTTATCCCCCTTTAATTTTCTTATAATATCTACAATATCAAAGCAGCCACCTATAGAGTTTAACAGTAGATACCCTATTATGACTGCTTAAATAAGTATATTAATTCGTTTTTACGCTACTGGTGGAGTAAATACTCTCGCTGCTAATTCATTATCAATCATATATATACCATTGCTATCTTCTTTAATTCTCTTTAATTTACTAATGATACTTGTAAAAGTTGCTTCTTCCTCTACTTGTTCATCAATGAACCATCTTAAAAAGCTAATAGTTGCATGTTCTCTTTCTTCAGTAGCAATATCTGTTAAAAGATATATTCTACTTGTAACAAATTTTTCATGTTCATATGCTTCTTCAAATAAATCCAATAATGATTCATAATCATTTTTAGGTCCTTCTAATACACTTAAATTAACCCTTCCACCCATTTCATTTACATAATCGAAGAATTTCATAGCATGAAATTTTTCTTCTTCTGCTTGAACCTTAAAGAAATTTTCAACTCCTGGCATATCCAAAGAAGCTGCATAACCTGCCATTGCTAAATACAAATGCGCTGAATAAAACTCATAATTTATCTGTTTATTTATTTCTTCAAATAATCTTTCGCTAATCATAATATCCTCCTTGAAATTAATTTAGTCTTTAGTAAATTATACATCATAGTGAAATACTTGTAAAGTTAGTTAATAATCATTATCGCTTGACAATGATTAGAGAAAATATTCATGATTTTTTTCTTCTTTTATTTTACGTACTAGATACTTCATTTCTTGATCTTTTTCTCTTGGCATTACCAATAAAACATCCCCAGCATCTACTATAATTAAATCTTTTATTCCAAACCCAATAATCAATTTATTTTCACCTATAACAAAACAATTTTCACTCTGCTCTAAAAATGCATTACCTAAAATGTTATTTCCCCTATATTCCCCTAAGAATCTCGAAAGTGCATTAAATGAACCAATATCATCCCAAACGAAATCACATTTTATTACATATGCTTTTCTTGTTCTCTGCATAATTCCATAGTCTACTGATATACCTTCTATTAAATTATATTGACAACTTATTATATTATTTTCATTTTCATTTCCTAAGTTATTATACACTTCCATTAAACATTTATACATATTAGGTAAATATTTTTCCATTTCTCTTAGAAAAACATCTGCTCTCCAGATAAACATACCACTATTCCATAAATAATTTTCTTCCATTAAAAACTCTTTTGCAATTTCTATATTAGGTTTTTCTGCAAAACGTGCTATTTTATACGATGGGAAATTTCCCTTAATCTTATCTCCCATTTTTATATATCCATAACCGGTCTCTGGTCTAGTAGGACTAATCCCTAAAGTTATTAACCCTCTTTTTCTTTCTGCCAATTCAATTGCTTCTTTTACTATATTTTGAAATTCCTTATCATTCTCTATATAATGATCAGATGGTAGCACAACCATTACTGCATCTTTATCTTTTTTTAATAATTTAACTGCAGATAAACCTATACATGTAGCAGTTTCCTTATTACAAGGTTCAGCAAAAATATTATTTGGATTTAGCTCTGAAAGCTCTTCTACAACTTTATCTTTATAATTTTCATTTGTGACTACGTATATATTATTTATATTTACAAAAGATTTAATCCTATCAATTGTATTTCTTAAAAAACTTTTATTATTTAACAATTCTAAGAATTGCTTAGGCTTCTGTTCTCTTGAGAGAGGATAAAGTCTTGTCCCTTTTCCCCCGGCCATTACCAAAGCGTATATCATTCTAACACTCCATAAATTGATTATATATTATCTTATGTGTGAAATTCATATTAAGTGAATAGTAATAATAAAAAAATAAATAGACCAGCTATTTGCCAATCTATCTATCTTCCCCTTTTTCATCATATAAAACTACGATATACAATTCAGTCATTACTAAATCAGTAATACTTAATATATATAAATTTTATTAACCTCTACTCTTTATATTCTTTAGCTTCTTCTTCACCATTCAAAACTCTTAATGTTCCATAAGCTAGTGATTCTAATTCTTTTTCTCCTGGCATTATCTCAACAGGTGCTATAAACTTAACTCTTTTTTCTATCCAATTCGTCATCATTTTAGAATAAGCTATTCCTCCTGTTATAACTATTGCATCAACTTCATCTTTTAAAACAGTCGAAAGGTCACAAATAGCCTTAGCTATTTGATATGCTCCTGATTTCACAGGTGGCAGAATTCCTCCCTCTACCTACAACTGCTTTTAATGAACTTATTTGAATATTATTATCTTCTAATAGTTCCACTATTAAATCTTTACGCATTTCAAATTGGTCTTAGCCTCTTTCGTATTTTTCTATTTCTTCTACAGGATGGTCTAATGTCTCTGAAAAAATCTGCTCTTTTCCATCATAAACTGCAATTTTAGTAGAAGTGGAACCTGGATTTATTGCTAAAACTATTTTTGCCATAATAAGTACCCTCATAAATTAATTATTTCTTCTTTTTACCAAAAGCTAAAAGAACTCCTAAAGCAATTGATAACATTGCTGCGCCTAAAACTCTATATTCTGCTGGCAATAAGAAAACTACTGTATGTGCTGGTATCCAGAAAAACGGTATAGTTTTTAATACTGTAAAAGAAACAAATCCATTCCAGTCAATTGTTGAAGTAATATCTTTTATTGTAATTTTATCTAATTTTCCTTCATATCTTAAATCTATGTAAGTATCTGTTACACGGTGAAAGCCCATCATTGCAGGACCAAAAGTTAGATTCATCATTGCACTAGTAAAAAATGCAAATAAGAAAGTAGAATTTCCACCAGGTAGCTTTCCATGTGCTAAAGCTGCAATAACTCCATTAGAGAAAATTTCAAACATAAGTACAATAGCCATGCCTAAAAAACCCCAAACTAAGGCTCTGTATATAGCTCCTTTTGGAATAGTCCAATCTGAAGTTGAAATCCTAATTGCTAATAATTCACCCATAGTCGATAATATTGCAAATTTAATAAATCCGCTTAAATAAGCATGACTAGCTGTAAATGATATGAAAATTTCATGAGTAGCTGGTACTACTAAGAAGGCCACAAATAGTGCCATAACACTTCCCCATATAAAACCGCCTTTTTTCAAAACACACACCCCTTTTATAGTTCACCATTTATAGGTAATGCCGATTCCCTTCTTTCGTCAGAAAATCGACATTATAAATCAACTGTGCCTTATACTTTCTTCTTCTATTTGATGGGAATACATCTTTACCATAACACTCAATTCCATTTGCTTTTAATTCATTTTCCATTATTGGGTCATTTTCTTCAATAACGTAAATTTTATCTACCTTTGAAGCGAACTCTTTAATTTTTTCCATTGGCATTGGCCATGAGAAACCAATTTTCATATAAGATGCCTTTTCACCAAACACTTCTTTATCACAAGAATAAGAACCCCCTGAAGCTACGATACCGATTTTTGTATCATACATTTCCATATAGTTTAATTCTGTTTAATTAGAAAATTTTCTTAACTTTTCTGTTCTTTCTAAAACTCTAACTTTCATCCCTCTTGAATGCTTAGGTACTGGAACATTTTTAACAATATTCTTAGTATAAGGCTTTATTCCAACTTCATTTCTTTCATCAATTTCAACGATACTCTTTGAATGACAAACACGTGTAGTAATTCTAAACAATACCGGTGAATCAAACTTTTCACTAACTTCATATGCTTTAATAATCATGTCTTTACATTCTTGTGAAGCTGAAGGCTGGAACATTGGCATAAATGAATGTCTAGAATAATTTCTGTTATCTTGCTCAACTTGAGATGAATGCATTCCTGGCTCATCAGCAGTTACAACGATGTTTTAGCAAAGCTAAAACGAGTATTAAATTATAGATTTTGTGACGCAAGAAACAAAATCAACCTCAATTGCAAATTGCTAATTGGAAATTGCACACTATTACTTAACGCTTGAAGCCGATAATACTAATGATAAATATTTTTCCTCTGATGTAGACCCTCTTGATGTTAAAACTATAGGAACTTTTGCTCCTACAATAAAT
The DNA here is from genome assembly GCF_054819755.1 of Clostridium sp. DL1XJH146. Classification (NCBI taxonomy): domain Bacteria; kingdom Bacillati; phylum Bacillota; class Clostridia; order Eubacteriales; family Clostridiaceae; genus Clostridium; species Clostridium sp. DL1XJH146. Next base: position 52,195 of record NZ_JBTVVN010000019.1, on the reverse strand, counting down.
CCTGCTATTTTAGCTACTGATGAATAAATTAATGATTTTCCTAATATATTTCCTGTTGTAATGTTAGGAACTATTAATATATCTGCATCACCAGTTACCGCACTCTCAAAACCTTTTATTTTGGCTGATTCTTTATTCATCGTTAAATCATAAGAAATTGGACCTTCAACTACACAATCCTTTATTTCTCCAGCTAAATTCATTTGTTTTAACTGTTCTGCATCAACAGTTTCAGGCATTTTGGGATTAACTTTTTCAACTGCTGTTAAAACTGCTACTTTAGGATTTTCATATCCCATATTTTTAAAAGTACTTACCGCATTTTCAATGATTTGTTTCTTTTTATTAACATCAGGATACATAATCATTCCACCATCTGTACCGGCTAAAAGTTTATGATATGTAGGTACTTCATTAATAGAAATGTGAGACATAACATTACCTGTTCTAAGTCCCTTTTCCTTATCCACCACAGCTTTTAATAAATCTGCTGTCTGAATCTTACCTTTCATTATGAAATCAACTTTATCTTCACGAACCAATTCTACTGCTTTATAAGCAGCTGCAAAATCATCCTCTACATCAATAATGAATTCATCTTCTAAAGTTTCATTTATAGTAGCTAGTACTGCTTGTATCTTTTCTTTATTTCCAATTAAAACTGGTTTTACTATATTGTTTTTCTTAGCTCTAAATACCGCTTCTAATGTGTGCTCATCTTGAGCAACAACAACTGCAACTCTTTTAACGGTTTCAAAACCCTTAACTTTTTCTATCAATTCATCAAAATTCCTATAAACCATATATGCCCCCTAAATCATTATTTATATAAAATTCATTATTTTCACAACTCGCACTTATGAAAACACTATTCATTCCATATGTCCTTGCATAGCCGCACGCAATCCCACTACTTACAATTACAACATCATCCTTTTTATCTAAATACTTTTTCACCCTAAGTTCTATTTCATAAGGCTCTGCAAATTTCTCAATGTCAATTTCACTATCAATAAACTCTTTCCAATCTCTACAATTAAAAAACACTTCATTCCAAATTATAAGTACTATAAATAATTCAATTATACTTTTCTTAAGCTCAATATTTGAAGCTATTACCCCTATTTTATCCTTCATAGTACCTATCTCGCATAATGTAGTTATAATATTTGATATAACATTTTAAAACTGTTAAAGTCTAATTCTTCCCATTTTTACACCTTGTGCTATCTCAATAAATTTACCATAAGAATACTCATAAAAATTATAAAACGCCTTGCAATAATAATTTTTATAGACTTCATCATTTAATTCCCTATATCTTCTACATCCACCTCTACAAATAGATTTCCATTTGCATTTTTTGCAATCATCAGATAATTTAAAAGATCCTTCAATAAACCGCTTCCCAACTTCTGAATTAATTATTTCATCAATAGAATTCTCATTTATATTTCCTAATTTATACTTGTCAATTACATAGAAATCACAAGGATAAACACTTCCGTCACCTTCTACAACATTTTGTATAGAACATCTACCTCTCATATCACAAGCTTCTGGTTCATATCCCATATACATAGAAAGCAAGTTATCAAAATATCTTATACTCACAAATTCACCATTCATAATATCTCTATACCATAGGTTAAATAAGTTTTTAAGAAATAATTCATAGTCCCCAACTGTTAATGCATATTCAGTTTGTCCGAATTCTTCATCTAAAGGTTCTAAACAAGGAATAAATTGAAGATATTTAAATCCTTGTTTTTTAAAGAAATTATATATTTTTAATATTTTTTTTGCATTAGCCCTGCTTACAACAGAAAGAATATTAAAATCAACATTATGTTTATCTAGAATTTCTGTAGTCTTTATTATTTTTTTAAAACTACCTTCTCCTTTAGCATCAACTCTATTGAAATCATTTATATCCTTAGTTCCATCAAGTGATATCCCTACTAAAAATTTATTTTCTTTTAAAAATACTGCCCAATTTTTATCAATTAACATGCCATTTGTCTGTATCGCATAATTAACTTTTGAATTATTTGTATTTTTTTCATTTACATAAGATACAAAATTTCGAAAAAACTCCATCCCTCTTACTGCAGGTTCTCCCCCTTGGAATGCAAAAGTTATATATCCACCCTCTGCAAAATTTATAGCTTTATCAATTATATTCTGGGCTGTCTCTATGGACATCATTCCATAATCTTTAATTTCTCTCTTTTCCATTTCATCATTGTAGAAACAATATTTACATCTCAAATTACATTTTCCTGACGCTGGTTTCATTAAAAATGATATGTTTTTCATCTATTCTTGTCCTTTCTCTAAAAGCATTTATTAATTATACTAAGTAAATTATATATTATCTAAATGAAATTCACAAAAGTAAAGAGGCCCTCTCAAATATTATTTTGAAAGAGCCCTTCTATTAATCTTTATTATTTTTATAACATTGGATCTCCTTCACTCCAATCTACTGAACATAATCAACCTGTTTGGAGTGCTTTTAAAACTCTCATTGCTTCATCTACACTTCTTCCAACATTTAAGTCATGTATAACAGAATATGTTACTGTTCCTTAACTTCATTCAAAGCATTATCAATAGCTGTCTTATTAAATCCAACTATTATCTCACCATTAATATTTATCACAGGTACATTTTTTTGATGAGATAAATCAAACATTTCCTGTCTTCCTTCCAAATCTTCTCCTACATTTATATCTACATACTCTTCTTCTATTTTATCAAAATACCTTTTTGCTTTTTGACAATGTGGACATGTTGGTAAAGAATATACTTTTATCATAATTATTCCTCCTCATTATTTCTCTTTTTTATTATTAAGTACATATTGTGCAACTGATAGAGTTGCTATTGTTCCATCACTTACAGCCGTTGTCAATTGTCTATATTTCTTAGTTCTAACATCGCCTGCAGCATAAACAGCTTCTACATTTGTTTTTGTATCTTCACCTGCTATTATGTTTCCTCTATGGTCTAATTTTATGAATTTTTTAAATATATTTGTCCTTGGAGCCATTCCAATATATACAAATATTCCATCCACTTTAATTTCTTCTTCTTCTTTAGTCTTTAAATTTTGGATTATAGCTGATTGAACTTCTTCTTCTCCCATTACTTTTCGAACTTCAGAATCCCATATAATATTTACTTTTTCATTTTTAAGTAGTTCCTCTTGATTAGCTTTATCTGCTTGCAAGTTATCTAACTGATGAATCATCGTTATACTCTTTACATATCTAGTTAAGAAAAGTGCACCTTGAACAGCTGAATTACCTCCACCCACTACAATAATATCTTTTCCTTCATACATTTTCCCATCACATAGCTCACAATAATGAATTCCCTTACCGTGAAATTTAGGTTCTTCTTCTACAGGAAGCTCTCTGTATTTTGAGCCTGCTGCAATAATTACAGCTTTCGGTTTATATATATAACTCTCCGTTTCAATTATCTTTTCCTTATCATTTAATATAACGGAAATAATTTTATCAAATTCATCTATATTTGCTCCTAAATTTTCAGCTTGATCTAACATCTTTTGAGAAAGCTTATCACCAGAAATATTATTAAATCCAGGATAATTCTCTATTGAATACGAATTTTTAATCTGACCACCAATAATTTCATCTTCTATTAAAACAAAATCCAACTTTGCTCTAGCTGCGTATATGGCTGCTGTCAAACCAGCAGGTCCAGCTCCTATAATAATCAGATCTAACTCTTTAATTTCTTTATTCATACAAATCACTTCCATCAATTTTATATAATACTTTCTACTGTCAATACAAATGATATAAAACATCTTGAATTAATTTTGATTATCAATTGATAATAATTATTATCTGTTAATACTATAATAATATACTTTTTTTCTTATGTCAATAGTGTTTGTAATTCTTTATCCTTGTATTCAAAAACCCCATTTAATAAGTAAATGCCTACGCATATTACGTAGACATTTATTATTAACTTCTTTAATATTTTTCTTATTTTTCTCCTGAATAATTTAATCCCCACTGCTTTCTCATATTATCCATAATCTTCATAACTTCTAGAGTATCTTCCCAAGTTCTCTTACTACTCTGAATTTTTCCCTCTTTCAAACATTTAATAACTTCTCTTGCCTCATACTCATATCCATTGACTTCATGAGGTATAGAATACTGTTCGATCAGCTTATTCCCTTTATATAAATCTGCTTTTTCACTACACCAAAAATTATGCACATGGATTTTACCTTCTGTTCCTATTATCCAAGCATCCTTTGAACCTTCAGTGATAATACCAAAAGTTAATGATGCCTTGTTTCCATTTTCATATTCAAATAAAGCTGTAGCTTGTTCATCAACATTTGTAATGCCTATATAGGCATTACTTTTAATATCAGTTAATTTACTTTCAATAAACATATCAGCATAAGTAATAGGATATATACCTACATCTAAAAGCGCTCCACCTGCTAATTTATAATTAAAAAGTCTTTTTTCTCGAAGATAAGGCGCATTAAAACTGAAATCAGCTCTAACCATTTTAACTTCCCCGATTACTCCTTCTTCAATAATTTCAAATAACTTCTCAGTTATAGGCAAAAATCTAGTCCACATGGCTTCCATAAAGAACTTATTTTCTTCCTTTGCACATTCGTAAATTTCTTCTACCTCAATGGCATTAATTCCTATAGGTTTTTCACATAGTACTCCTTTTCCTGCTTTTAAACATTCTATAGCATATTTTTTATGATAATTATGTGGAGTTGCTATATAAATTACTTCTACTTCATCATCATTTATAAGTTCATCATAACTTCCATAACATTTTGTGATTCCAAATTTATCTCCAAATTCTTTAGCCCTATCTAATGACCTTGATGCTACAGCATATATCTCTGCTTCCTCAATACCTTGCAGAGCTTTTGCAAAAGAATTTGAAATATTACCTGGTGCTAATATACCCCATTTAATTTTCATATATACTTCTCCTTTTATGTTATTATTTGTTTTTTGTATAATAATTGATAATTTCCCTTTAAAGTTATCTATAACTCATTTTATCATACTCTCCGTATTCACAAACACCTTTTTTTCCTTCAAACTGTGCAATCATAATAAATTCTTCCTTTTTCTTCTCATACAATTTAACACCACCAAAGGCTGTACCACTATTTAATAAATAATTATGTCGTTTGTCTCCATCTGGATTTTCATATTTTATATCCACTAGTCATAAAATAAAAATACCCTTTCTATAAAAGGGCATTTTTAAAGTATTTTTTAAATCAAAGATTTTGCGTAGCAAAATCCTCATTAATTGCAAATTGCAAATTGCAAATTGCTAATTGCTAATTGCTAATTGCTAATTGCTAATTGCTAATTAATATTAAATCTTACTTTCTTTTAATATTCTTTTTTTCATCACATTCAATGAATAAATCTTTTCCCAACCTTTTAGTTTTTAACACTATTTTATGCTTCCATAATTGACTTAAATATTTCAAAGTATTTTCTGCATATTCTAATTGTAATTCTTTTCCATCGTAAATATGCTCTAAATACAAGGTTCTATCAAATTTATTCATCTCTGTAATACTTATTGTTGGGATAGATCCTGAACCACAAGAATTACTAATTGTATTTCGAATTTCTTTCCACCCATCTTCATCAGATACCTCATCAACTAAATACTCTCTTCCTTTTTTTACATATTGAAATAAATTCATCTCTTCACAAAGTTCTTTTGTAAGATATCTTCTTATAAATGAGGAATCTCTATCTAATTGCCTTACTTCGAATATTTTGTCTGTTCCATATTTTTTTACAAGATCTTCAAAGATTTTAAATCCAACATAGTAAGGATTAATGTTTCCAAGTGAAGGAGCTATTACAGCATTGTGCCTTTTCAAAAACTCTATGTGTAATGATGGAGGTAAATTTAATTTTTTTAAAATATTATAGTGCCAATAACTCGCCCAACCTTCATTCATAATTTTTGTTTCAATCTGGGGTACAAAATAATATGTTTCTTTTCTCACAATCTCTAATATATTAATCTGCCAGTCCTCAAGCTCTCCATAGTTACAAATAAAATATAATAAATCATCTTCCCTCTCAGGTGGAATCTTTGATATATCCGGCATCTCAACTTTTTTATATTCTTTTAAAATATTATAATTTTCCCTTTCAGTCTTATATTTATCTATTTTTCTCTTATTAATTTCTTCATAACTTAATTTTTTAACTCCAATATTTCTGTTAATCTGAAATTTTAATGCATGTGCTGCATCGAGCATTTTTTCAACTTCTTCATATCCTATACTTGGGTCGTTTATATAATTTCTTATCATCAATGCATTATTTTTAAACATTTGAATAGTATAATCAGCATCTGTTGCTTCTTTAAATAATCTATTATTTTTGAAAAAATCATTATGTCCGTAAACATGAGCAATAGTTAGAATTTGCAGTAAAAGCGTATTATCTTTCATCAAATAAGCTTGACTAGGATTAGAATTAATAACCATCTCATATGGCAAACCAGTTAAATTATAATTATAAAGAGTTTTTAATTTTTCATAAGCCTTTCCATAGCTCCAATGTGGGTATCTTGAAGGCATTCCCACATAAACTTCATATGATAGCATATCTTTATAATCAACCATTTCAAATTCTTGCTTGTAACAGTCCAACCCTACTTCGTCTACTATTTCCTCTATCTTATCATTCCAATATTCAAGGTCTTTTATAGTATAATCCAAATAATCACCCCGCATTTAGCTCTTTTAATAATATTTTTTTAAGAGCTGGCCATAAATCTTCTTTATATTCTATTGTAGTAATAGTAAAATTATCTTTATTTACATCTTTTTTGAATCTATCTTTTATTGTGCTAAAATAACTTCCTCTTCCAATCTCAACATATCCAAATAGATTTGATATTTCGCACAAATTATTTGCTGCTTCTACTGCCCTAGCATTATCATCAGCCCAGTTATCACCATCACTAACATGGAAAGGATATATATTCCAAAGTTCACTATCATATCTTTCATTTATTATCTCTAAAGCCTTATTATAACCTGATGAAATATAAGTTCCTCCTGATTCTCCTTTATGGAAAAATTCATATTCATTTACTTCTTTTCCTGTTGTAGTATGAGATACAAAAGCAACTTCTACATTAACATATTTAAGTTTAACAAATTGATAAAGTATAAAAAAGAAAGATCTAGCAAGAAATTTTTTATTTTGAGTCATAGAGCCAGATACATCCATTATGCATACAACAAGCGCATTGCACTCTCTTTTTATTTTAGGTTTTATGCGATAATATCTAAGGTCATCTTCTTTAAAGGGAAATCTTTCAACTTCCTCACTAGAATTTAAATCTTTAATTCCTTTTAAATAGCCTTGCTTTCTTTTTAGTTTTTCAACAACAGTCTTTTTCTTAGCAAGTCTTGGTCTTATTCCCCTTTTTTTATATCCTGAACGCTTAGAGGAATTATCTGTAACAATTTCTGAAAATTTTTTCTTATCCATGTCTGGCAATTCAAGATCATCAAATAAATAGTTCAATATATCCTCTATAGTAACTTCTGTCTCATAGATATCTTCACCCTCTGAGTTGCCCGCTTTATCCTTTCCATTTCCTTCTCCTTTTCCATTAGAATCTTCTCCTAGTTTATCTCCTCTTTTTTGTGTTCCATCTCCACTACCTACTCCTTTGCTATTTTTACCATATATAAACTGGTACTCTTTTAGCCCTCTTATAGGCACTTTTATTTTTTTATTTTTACTTTGCCCCACTATACTTTCTTCTGATAGTATATCTGCTAAATTTTTTTTAATTGTATCTTTAACTAACTCTTTATGTCTTCTTTTGTCTTCAATAGCTCTCTCGTGATCAATAGGATTAAAATCCCTAAAAATTGCCATACTATCAATCCTTCCAAAGATTATTAGCTGCATATTTTAAAATCACGTCGCAACAATGATCACAATAGCCATTAGCTTTCATTTCTTCTACCATTGAATTATATTTTTTATTTTGTTCTTTATCTCTAACTCTAGATTTTGTTATTATTCTAGATAGGTCTTTTACTGAAGCTGTAAGTTTTCCTTCTATTGCTTCTTTTAAAGGTTCGTAGCTACAATAATCAAGCTTTCCACCATTTCTAATCAAATAAAACATATAAGATGTAACATCTGTTCTAAATCCATTTGCCGAATTTTCCGGAATTCCTATTTGTTCTTCTATACTTCTCATGAATTTTTCATCTGGCTCAAGGTCTTCACCTGTTGACCTATCTTTCAATTTAGATTTATTCACAAAAGCTTCTGCATTATCCAAATAATTATCAAACAAACTCTCTGCCTGTTCCCTAAAACTTTGAATAAAGGCTTTTGTAATTTCTTTTTCCAATTTCTTATTATATTCTTTTCTTATTGTATTTTGAACAAAGCCTAAATATTTTTTCTTAATATCGTCTTGTATATCCATATCTTTCACTGATTTAATAATACTTTCCATTATACTTAATGGATTTATACAATTATAATCTGAATTAGATAAGGCTTCATCAATAGCTTTTATTATAAATCTAGTAGATATACCGGACATACCTTCTCTATAAGCTGTAGCTTCTTCTTTAAGCTCTACAATATTAATACTTTTTGTAGTACCTTTTTCTACAATATCTTCCCCATTATAGATTTTTAATTTAGTTAGTGGGTCAACTTTATTAGAAGGAGATAATCTTGATAAAATAGCAAACATAGCAGCAACTTCAATGGTATGAGGAGCCATATGCGCCCTAAAATTACTCCTATTAATTATCTTGTTATATATTTTTGCTTCCTCATCTAATTCCAAACAATATGGGACTTCCACCTTAACAATTCTATCTAGTATAGCTTCATTAGTATGATCAGATTTGAATTTTTCCCATTCTGCTTCATTAGAATGAGCTACAATTACTCCATCAAAATATATCATGGCATTTTTGCCTGGTGACGGTATTGATTTTTCTTGAGTTGCTGTTATTATTGTATGCAAATACTCTACGTCATTTTTAAAAACTTCTATAAATTCTACAAGCCCTCTATTGCCAACATTGAAAGCACCATTCAATGAAAGTATTCTTGGATCATCTTCAGCATAAAGATCCATTTTAGAAATATCAATGCTTCCATTTAATACACTAGTATCTTGATTATTAGGATCAACCGGTGGCACAACTCCAATTCCTTTTCTTGATCTTATTGAAAAATCAACTTTTTCAACTGGAATTACCTCATATTGACCCTTGTATTCCTCTTTTAGTCTATATCTACAAACAGGACATAAATCTCCTTCTATTTTAATTCCAAGTTCATCTTCAAATTCACTTCTTAAATGTTTTGGAATCAAATGCAAAGGGTCCTCTCTCATAGGACAACCTTTTATTTGATAAATAGGCTCACATTCTTCAAGTGATATCTTTAATTTTTCTACCAAAGATGATTTACCTGCTCCAACGGGACCTACTAAATATAAAACTTGCCTAGATTCTTCACCCTGCATAGCAGCAGAATGAAAATAATTCACAATTTTCATAATAACCTTATCGATACCAAAAAAATCATTTTGAAAAAAATTATACTTCTTAATAATTTCATTCCCATATATCTTTCTTATTCTCGGATTTTCCTCAGGTTTCAAAACAGAAAATCCATCGCGAGTAATAATATTATAAACTCTCCTATGAGCTAATATTGCTTGCTGAGGGTCTTCCTTCACTATTTTAAGGTAATCAATAAGAGTTCCTTCAAATCTCTCATTTTTTCTTGATTCCCTATCCTTTTCAATTATTGATTTAAAATCCACACTATCCCTCCTTATATATGCCAATTAAATATGATTATTATTGTTAATATATATGAGGTACTTATGATAAGATATTACAATAATTTGTAATGTTCAATTTATTAAAACTATCTTAACTTAAACTATATTTGATTTTCTTCAATTTAATCAAAAACCCTATAATTAATAAAGCCCCATTGTTTATAGCAATGAGGCCATTAATTCTATTTAGATTTTGTAATCAAAATTCTTTATTAGCTTTTATTAAAATTGCCGTTATTGGCATACAACCTATACCCGATAACCAAAGAAACAGTACTTATTAAAACTGTTTCATTTCAGCAAACCTAATCTATTATTGTTTTTATAAGAGTTGTTTTGCTTGCACCATTTTTACCTATAAGACCCATTATTGTTCCTTTCTCGATGTTTGAATTTATATCTTTCAAAGAAAACTCTCCTGCATTTGAACATAAATTTTTAATTTCTAAAGCATTATTTAACATTTTTTTTACCTCCATATATTTCATTTACTATTTCTATAAATTCATCTTCATTAATCCCTGTACTATCCGTGAAAGTTTTTATTTCTAAAAGTCTTTGTCTAAGCACATCAAGATTAATCTCTTTTATTTTCTTTTTATCAATATTCACAACAAAACATCCTCTGCCTTGTAAATTTACTATAATACCTTCGTTTTCTAACTCCTTATAAGCCCTTTTCACCGTTACTATAGCAACCTTCAAATCTTTAGCCATAAGCCTTATAGATGGTAATTGTTCTTCAACTTTTAGCTTGCCAGTAAGAACCATCTCTTTTATTTGATTTTGGATCTGCTCATATATAGGAGTTTGGGATAGACTTGAAATTAAAATATTAAATTTCCACCTCACCTTCTACTGTGATTATACACTAGTATGTCAATGAGAATTTTTAATTTCCTAGACAATAAAAAAAGCCCTATGATTTGCATAGAACTTTTAATATTAATTATTCTCGACTCCATATAAGTATTTCTTAAGCTCTTCATCTTCCTTCATATATTTATAAAAATCAGGATAGAGTTCTAAAGATTTATTCATATCTTTAATTGCCTCTTTTTCATTATCAAGGAGTGCGTATATACATGCTCTGTTATAATACAAAAAACCTTCTTGTTCATTGTTATCTACTGCCTTATTTATGATATCTATAGCTTTTTCATATTCTTTTTTTTCTTTATATATAATAGCTAAATTCAGATAACTATAAGGATATTGTGGTTCACTTTTTATTGATTTTCTGTAATTTGATTCAGCTTTTTCCGTTTGCCCCACCTTTTGTTGAATTACTCCTAAGTTAAATAGTGCCATATAATTTTCATTATCAATCTCTAATGCCTTCAAAGTAGCTTCTTTAGCAATATCATTTTTACCTAATTCTTCATATAAAGACCCTAAATTTAAATTTGCCCAAAAATCATTTGGTCTAAGGTTAAGTACTTTTTGGTAATATTCTTCTGCCTTCTCCTTGTCATCAATATCATCGTAACAACCTGCTAAAAAAAATAAGGCCCTATCATATTCAGGATTAATTTCGATTGCTTTATGATAATACTCAATTGCTTTTTCATAATTTTTGGAATTATCATGAATTATTGCTATTCCATAATAAGCTCTTTCATCCCTTTCATTATTTTTTATCATTTTTTGATATTCACTCAAAGCCAAATCATACTGTCCAACTTCATCATATAAAATTCCCATCTCAACAAGCAAATCATTATCTTTATTATTAGTAGCCTTAGCACCTTTTTTTAATAGGCGCAATGCCTTTACATAGTTTCCCTCTTCTTTAAATTCATTGGATAAATTAATATAATTATCTATCATATAATCCTTTTGCATTCAATCACCTCGTATAAAGTAGTTCATTTATTTTTTCTAAAGTTAATAATACCCTATTTACTTAAAATAATATACTATATATATTAATTATATTCCATCCATCATTTAAATAACAGTTCAATTCCTCAATAATATTAATTTCATAAAATCCACCTTTTAACTTGTTGATACCTGATTTATCTAATTATTTTTACGAAACCAATTTATCAAGATAACTAAGACTACTATACTAACTAAAACCATAAATTTTACATGTTTTTTAAAAAAAAAGAGATTTTTTAGCTCTGCTAAAAAATCTCTACCCAAATTGTGCATTGTTCATTATACCCTACTTTTCTTCATCATTATCTTTTTTCTTTTTTCTAAACCAAAATTTTCTATTATCTCTATTACCTTTATTAGTTTTTTTCCTAATAGCTCCAACAATAGCTACTATTATAGCTAAAACTACTATATATGGTATTCCTACTATTAAAACATATATTAAATTCTTACATAATTTATATAAAGAATGTAATGAATTACTAAACCCCTCTCTTACTTGTCCTAAAAAATCTTCTGGTGTTTCTGGAGTTATTTCTTTTACTTCTCGAACTTCAATATTAATAGTTGAATAATTGACTAAATCATCCCATTTTCTTAAAGTTCCTGTTAAACTTTCTATTTGGTATCTTACATCTGCAAGTTCTCTTTCAATTTCAATAATATCTGATAACTCTCCACTTTTTTGTAATAAAGTTAAAAGTCTTTCTTCTTGTATTTCTAATGATTTTAGATGTGCTTCTGTATCAAAATATTCATAGGTCTTATCTTGTGATTCATTGGAACTATTCCTCACATTACCAACATCCCCTAATTGACCAATAAATTCATCTACTTTATCTCTAGGAATTCTTAATGTAAAACTAGCATATCTATAAGAATCATGCTCATATTCTTGATAAATACTATTACCACTAATATTGGAATTCTCTATATATCCTCCTACTGCCTGCACTTTATTATTTATTGCTGTATTAGTTTTTTCAAATTCCTTTGTTTCTAAGTCAAAATAATAAGTCTTAATTATTTTTCTACCATCGTCGATTATATTTTCTTCATTCACCTGCGATTGATTTTCCATGCTCTCTTCTTTTGGAGCTCCATCCATATCCATTTCCTCACCAAAACCACTATCATCATATGCCCTATCTTCAGGTGCTGCTTCACCATATTCGTCTGCTGTGTTATAGTCACTGCTACCACAACCACTTAATATTGCACAAGCTAAAAATATTACAGTAATTAATTTAACAAATTTTTTTTTCATTTTTATAATACCCTCCTTTTTTAATACAAGTGTGGAGTGTGAAATGTTAAGTGTGAAATTAAGGATGATTTTGCTAGGCAAAATCGACTATCTAATTTAAAAATTTTCAAAGAATAAGAAAATCATCAATCACTATACACTTCACTCTTCACATTTTACATTTTATATTTTACATTATTAGTAATAAAATCTTTTAAACAGATATTACTAAATATATTCCTTTAAATGTTTGTTCAATCACGTATAACGTCTTTCACTTCTTTACCAAAGAAACTAAATTGTGCGTGAGTTACTCCCTGAAATTCATCTTCCGGCATAAAATTGCCTTCTATTTCTATAGAATATCCTATCCCTATATATGTACCTGATCCACCATCATCATATCCATTTATACATCTTGTAAATACTGGTTTTTCAAAGCTATGAGTTGTTCGAAAATAGTCAGTAACAGTCATTAAAATACATAAAACTAGTAATGAGCTTATAGTTATAATAAAAATTTTAACTATCTTATCTTTTCTATTTTCCACTTAAAACCTCCCCCTATAATCTGTTACTCTTATTTTATCATTAATATTTCATATATTAAATTATTAGTATTTACCTTATATACGATTCAAAATAAAAAAAGTTCAAAAAAATAAAAGTTACTAAAAAAATCAGCAACTTTTTAATATTAAATCTATTAAATCTAATTTGTAAATTATCTTTTTAAAAATTCGATAATTTTCTGACCAAAGGGAAGAAAATCTTCCTTAATTGTACATTGCTAATTGCTAATTGTACATTTTTAAAAAGCTATACAACCCCATGCGCAACCATAGCTTCTGCAACCTTCATAAAGCCCGCAATATTAGCACCAGCAACTAAGTTACCTTCCATACCAAATTCCTTTGCTCTGTCCTTGCTATTGTTATAGATATTAATCATAATATCTTTTAGTTTACTATCCACCTCTTCAAAAGTCCAAGAATACCTCATACTATTTTGAGACATTTCTAATGCAGATACCGCAACTCCACCGGCATTTGCAGCTTTTGCAGGTACAAATAATATTTTATTTTCTAAAAATACATCTATTGCTTCAAGGGTAGATGGCATATTTGCCCCTTCTCCTACAGCTATACATCCATTTTTCATTAATATAGTTGCTGCTGCTTCATCTATATCATTCTGGGCTGCACATGGCAAAGCAATATCACATGGAATTGTCCAAACTTCTGAACTATTGTCCACATATTTTGCTCCTGGATTGTAGGTTACATATTCCTTTATTCTCTTTCTTTCAACTTCTTTAAGTCTTTTTACTGTCTCTACATCTATTCCATTTTCATCATATACATATCCATTTGAATCTGAACATGCTATAACTTTTGCTCCAAGCTTTATTGCTTTTTCCATAGCGTAAATTGCTACATTACCTGAACCTGAAAGGACAACTTTTTTACCTTCTATTTCTAAACCGTTATCTTTTAACATTTCTTCTACTATATAAATAAGTCCATATCCAGTCGCTTCAGTTCTAGCTAAACTTCCACCATAAGTTAAACCTTTACCTGTTAATATCCCTGCATCATAATTTGTATTAATTCTCTTGTATTGCCCATATAAATATCCAATCTCTCTTCCACCTACACCAATATCTCCAGCCGGAACATCCACATCTTTTCCTATATGTTTTGCAAGTTCAGTCATAAAACTTTGGCAAAATCTCATAACCTCTGCATCTGATTTTCCTTTTGGATTAAAGTCAGACCCTCCCTTACCACCACCTATTGGTAGTCCTGTAAGAGAATTTTTTAAAATTTGTTCAAACCCTAAAAATTTAATAATACTTAAATTAACTGATGGATGTAATCTTAAACCGCCTTTATAAGGCCCTATAGAGTTATTAAATTGTATTCTAAATCCTCTATTTACTTTTACCCTACCCTTGTCATCAACCCATGGGACTCTAAACATTATTTGTCTATCTGGCTCTACTAGTCTTTCTAAAATTCCATTTTCAATAAACTTTGGATTTTTTTCAAATACTGGAACTAATGAAAATAAAACCTCTTTTGCAGCTTGTTGAAACTCTTTTTGCCCCTGATCTCTACTAATAAGATCTTCATAAACCTTTTCTACATATTCTCTTGCTTGCATCTTGTCGCCCCCAATTTAATAAATATACAAACATTCTACATCATACAGTAATATTATTCAATAATAACATACATTTACAATTGAATTTTTAATTTTGTCAACAGTTTTCTGATAATTTTACAGGCTAATAAATTCAACTAATTTTAATTCTATAAAATAATAAAGTGAACTATAAATATAAAAAAAGCATGAAAAATTTTTTCCATACTCTTTATCATATCCAATTTTATTTAATTACTATGCTCTTATAATTTTTTCGCTGATATCAAAGCATCCATAGCTAATATGTAACCATCGAGGCCAAGTCCACAAATCTGACCTAAACAAGCTGCTGCCGTTACTGATTTATGCCTAAATTCTTCTCTCTTATGAATATTGCTAATATGCACTTCTATAGTATCAATATTAACAGCTTTTATTGCATCATAAATAGCATAGCTATAATGAGTAAAAGCTCCAGGATTTATTATAATACCATCCACTTTACCATAGTTTTCATGAAGTTTATTAATAATTTCTCCTTCTACATTACTTTGAAAAAGTTCAACATCAATATTTCTTTTTTGGGCTTCTATATTAATTAATTCACACAAATATTCATAATCTTCATTTCCATAAACACTTTTTTCTCTAATACCTAACATATTTAAATTAGGTCCATTAATAACTAAAATCTTCATGTACAACACCCTTTTTTGTGATTATACTTATTTTTGTTTTTATAATTTAGTACTATCTTTTTTAATCATAATAGTAGCTATCTTTTTAATGCACAATGCACAATGCACAATGCACAATTAAGGATGATTCTATTCATTCTTCATAGAATCTTTAATTTATCGTAACCCATAATTTTTCAATGTTGATTATTTTTTATTATTTCCTCTATTTTTTCAATAGTTTTTTCTAAAGTTTTATCATTTACAATTTCATAATCAGCGTATTTTTTATACAAATCATATCTTTCAGAATATAACTTATATATTTTTTCTTTGTTTTCAGCAAGTAAAGGCCTACCGCTAGTATCAATATCCTCAATAATTCGTTCTACTGGTCTATTAATAAAAATAATTATACCTGTCTCTTTTAAATTCGCCATATTGATACTATGTTTAATTACTCCACCACCAGTAGATATAACTTTGTTATTATATTGAGATACCATTTCGATAGCTTTTTTTTCCTTATCTCTAAAGTACTCTTCTCCATACTTTTCAAACATATTTGTTATTTTTTCATTATTTTTTGTTTCAATAAATTCATCTACATCTATAAATCCTAAATGTAATACTTCAGCCAAATTCTTTCCTATTGTTGTTTTACCACACCCTGGCATTCCTATTAGAACTATGTTCTTCAAAATAATCTTACCCTTCTTTATTATACATAGTTTGCTTTAATTCCTCATATATTTCATCTGAAATTTTATAATTCACTTCTATATTTTGCCACAATTCTTCTGCTTTAATAGCTTGGCTTACAAGCATATATAATCCATTTATTGCTTGTATTCCAAATTCTTCTGCATATAATAATAGTTTTGTTTTTTCAGGATTATATATTAAATCTATAACTGCACTATACTTTTCTAAAATACTTTTTTCTACTGGACAATCCTCAATGTTAGGATGCATTCCAACTGGTGTGCAATTCACCATAATATCTCCCATTTCAAATTCATTCAAGTCTGTATAATCAATAATATGAGCTTCTTCAAATCCATCGAATTCTTTGAATTTATTTCTAGTTACAATATATATTTCTGAAGCTCCCTTATCTGAAATATTTTGGTATATTGCTTTTGCAGAACCACCAGTACCTAAAATAATTGCAACTTTATCTTTAACCTCAACTTTAAATTTTTCCATTAGATTATTAAATCCAAAATAATCTGTATTATAACCTATAGTTTTTCCATCTTTTAAGGCTATAGTATTTACTGCACCTATTTTACTTACTTCTGGAGATAATTCATCTAAGAATTTAATTACTTCTTGTTTATACGGTATAGTTACATTTAGTCCTTTTATATTCAATACCTTCATAGAACTAACTGAATGAGCAAGACTATGTTTGTCAATTTCAAATAAATAATAATGGGATTTTAAATCCAATTTTTTAAATAAGGAAGAATGTATTTGAGGTGAATAACTATACCCTAATTTTTCACCTAAAAGACCACATAATATTTTCATTTTAAAGCCTCCAAGCTAATTTTGTTTAGAGTTTCCATTTCAAGTGTTTATATTTGTTCAAAACTAGTTTATATGTCTATGTTTTGAACCAAGTATGAATTTTTTTCCGTGAAGACCCTATGTATTTAAGTTACCTATATCTATTTTAATATATATAGAATAGTTTCTCAAACATTAATTCGGTTAAATTTAACACATTTTATAATTTCCTAGATACTTATTAAATTTACTATTTCTCTTTATTTCATCAATAGCCTTTTTTACATTATCGTTACTTATGTTACCTTCAAAGTCAATATAGAAAAAATATTCCCAAGGTCTTTCTATTATTGGTCTAGATTCTATTTTCATCATATTTAAACTATATTTTTTGAAAATAGTTAATATATTATGCAACGCACCTGATTTATGCATTACAGATAAAACAATACTTACTTTATCATAATCACTAGCTATAGTAGTATTGTTACCGATAATAACAAACCTAGTATAATTTTTACCATTAAAATTAATTTTTTCACTTAAAAGTTCAAGTTCATATATTTCTTTCGCCTTAATACTAGCTATACATCCTTTAGTAATATCCCCTGTTTCTTTTATAAGTTTAGCCGATGCTGCTGTATTTAAATAAGGTATGTTTTTCCAATTATTATGCTGTGATAAAAATTCTTTGCTCTGCTCAAGGCCTTGTGGATGAGAATAAACTTCTTCAATATCCTCAATAGTCGAGCCTTTTATTCCTAAAAGATTATGCTCTACCTTAACTTTAACTTCCCCAACTATGTATAAATCATTTTCTCTTAAAAGATCATATACATCAGATATGCCTCCAGTAGAAGAGTTTTCAATTGGTAAAACACCAAAATCAGCCTTTCCATTTTGTATTTCTTCAAATACATTTCCAAAGGATTCTACATTTATTTTATTTACTTTATTTTCTTTTATCTCATCATTGAAAAATGACTCCAATGCCTCGTAGCTAAAAGAACCTGGAACACCTTGATATACAATGTTGAGCATTTCTTCATCATTAACTAGTTTTTGTTCTTTTATATTATCATCTGATTTAATTTCTTCTATTTCTAACCCTTCATTATCCCATTGCTGAATTTTATTACTCTGATAATTTCTACTAATTTTCATCAAGTCATAAAAAAATTCTTCTAATGCTACCTTATAGTCTTTGTTATTCAATTTCTTTATGTTTTTCTCTACAACTTGCTTTTCTCTTTCTCTATTTAAAATATTTATATTATTTTGATATTTATAGTAAGCTACCCCTTCAACAATTTTCATTCTTTTTTCAAATAACTCAACTATATTTTTATCTATATCATCAATTTCAATTCTTAATTTATCTAAATCCATATAGAAAACTCCCCCTATTTATATGTGCTCCAAAATAGCCATTGCAGTCACTGCTTCAATTACAGGTATTGCTCTTTGGATAATACACGGGTCATGTCTACCTTCAACTCTTAATTCAACATTTTCTCTAGTTTCAATATTAATTGTCTTTTGTTTTAAAGAAATTGATGGTGTTGGCTTTATTCCTACTTTAAAGATTAAAGGCATCCCATTAGATATTCCACCAATAATTCCACCATTATTATTTGAATAGGTCTTAATTTCATCATCTTCTATGTAGTATTCATCATTGGCTTCTTGCCCAGTCATTTTTGTAATATCAAAACCTTTTCCAAATTCAACACCCTTAACAGCCGGTATTGAAAAAAGAAGTTGTGCTAATGTACTCTCTAAAGAATCAAAAAATGGTTCTCCTATTCCTGCTGGTAAATTTATTGTTGCACATTCTATTGTGCCTCCTACAGAATTTTCATTCTCTTTAGCCTTCAAAATAGTATCTATCATAATTTGTTTTTGGTCCCCATTTAATACAGGGAATTCTTCTTTTCTAAGATCAAGTAGTTGTTTTTCCTCAATTTTTATAGGATTAAATTTAGAGTCTTCAATATTTTTTATACTATTAA
The DNA here is from genome assembly GCF_054819755.1 of Clostridium sp. DL1XJH146. Taxonomy (NCBI): domain Bacteria; kingdom Bacillati; phylum Bacillota; class Clostridia; order Eubacteriales; family Clostridiaceae; genus Clostridium; species Clostridium sp. DL1XJH146. The sequence goes on along the minus strand of NZ_JBTVVN010000019.1, from coordinate 32,792 downwards.
TATGACTTCCTATATAAATATTTTCACGTTCTAAAATCTGTTTTGCTATACTTCCTGCAAAGGTTAAAGGAGCCGTAATTCTACCTGAAAAATGCCCTCCACCTCTATAGTCGTTAAAACCTCTATATTTCAAATATCCCGTATAATCAGCATGACCTGGTCTCATATTATCTTTTACTTTGCTATAATCCTTAGATTTCATATCGTTATTGTATATTACAGCACATAAGGGTGCCCCAGTTGTTTTACCTTCAAAAAAACCACTCAATATTTCAAAGGCATCTTTTTCTGTCCTCTGTGTAGACATTTTATTTCTGCCTGGAGCCCTTCTTAGCATTTCATCTTTAATATACTGCAGGTCTAGTTCTATTCCTGGTTCTAACCCATCGATTACAATGCCTATACCTTTGCCATGTGATTCTCCAAAAATTGAGTATTTTACTTTATTGCCCCACACTCCACTCATCTATATTACCTCCAAGCTTTTTAAAATCTTCCCAAAAATGTGGATAAGACTTTTTAACTGCACCACTATTGTTTATAATTAATGGTTCTGTGCATCTTATAGAAGCAACTGCCATTGCCATTGCAATTCTGTGGTCATTCCAACTGTCTACTTCTCCACCAGTAAAACTTTTCACCCCTCTTATCACAAGTGAATCTTCTAACTCTTCTATCTCCGCTCCTATTTTCTTTAATTCTGTTGTAGTAGATGCTAGCCTATCGCTTTCTTTAATCCTTAATCTAGCAGCATTTATTATTCTTGTTTCTCCTTCACTTAAAGCTGCCATTACAGCTAAAACTGGTACTAAATCAGGACATTGAGATACATCAATCACCGCTGCCTTAGTATCCGACGGACATGCTTTGATTCCATTATCTGTATCTTTTAAGGTGCCTTTCATCTCTTTAACAATATGGAGTATTGCTTTGTCCCCTTGAAGAGAATCCTTATTAATATCCTTTAAATCAATTTCACTACCAATAATTCCTGCAACAATCCAAAATGCAGCTTGAGAAAAATCTCCTTCTACTCTATAATCTTTCTCTACGTATTCTTGGTTACCTTTTATAATAAATTCTCTATATTCATTATTTATAATTTCAATACCAAACTTGTTTAATATATCTAGTGTTAAATCTATATATCCTACAGATTCTAGCTTTGTTGTTATTATAATTTTAGAATCTCCATTTAATAAAGGAAGTGTAAACAATAACCCTGTTATAAATTGTGAACTAACATCACCTCTTAAAGAGTATTCTCCTGGAGATAATTCACCTTTTATTTTAAGAGGTAACTCACCATTATTATTTTTATATTTAATATTTTTTTCATCAAATATTTTATAATAAACATCTAATGGCCTTGATACCAATTTGCCTTCTCCTGTAAATGAAGCTTCCTTTTTTGATAAAAGGGAAATTGGTATAAGAAATCTAATAGTTGATCCAGATTCACCACAAAAACAAGTAACATCTTCATCTATATTAAATGTATTTTTACCATCAACCTCGACTATATCTCCATTAATGTCAACTTTCGCCCCTAGATTAATCATAACATCCTTTGTTACTGTTATATCATTTGAGAAATTTATATTATCTATTCTAGATTTTCCTTTTGCTAAAGAGGCTGCAATAATTGCTCTGTGAGCCAAACTCTTTGACGGAGGAACTATTACTTCACCACTTAAACTGCTTGGAATAATCTTTACCTTCTTCATTAAAACGACCCCTTTCTTTTTAAACATAGTCTGAAAGACCCTTAAAATCTTAATGCACAATTCACAATGTACAATGCACAATTAATGATGATTTTCTCCCTTTGCTCGAAAATCTTTATTTAGTTTAAAGATTTTGCATAGCAAAATCCACATTAATTGTGCATTGTGAATTGTGCATTGTACATTGTTTTTAAAAGTATTTTTCCACTTCTTCTTTATCAATTTCCTTTATAACAACGTTCCCAATGTCCTTCAATAGTATAATTCTTAATTTACTGCCTTTTGCTTTTTTATCATTAAAGATAGTTGACATAGCCATATCAACTTTTAATTCTTCTACCCAGAAAGGCAAATTATATTTTTGAATCAACCTTTTCATTCTTTCTAATGTTCCTTTTTTAGTGAACCCACTTTCTTCACTTTTTTTAGTTATAGTATACATGCCTATAGCAACACCTTCACCGTGAGTATACTTCTCATAACCAAAATATTTTTCAACAGCGTGCCCAAATGTATGTCCGAAATTCAAGATCATTCTTTCTCCTAAATCTCTTTCATCATTTTGCACCACTTCTTTTTTAATTTTGCAACATTCATATATAATCTCATCCATTGAATTTAAATATTCTTGTTTATTCTGGATTTCTTCTAATTTAGTAAATAATATTTCACTTCTAATACATCCATATTTAATTGCTTCAGCTGTACCATCATATAAAAATCTATCTTCTAGTGTATTTAAAACATTAGGATCTATAAATACAGCCTCTGGATGATAAAAACTACCTACCAGATTCTTTCCTCTCTCTAGGTCTATTGCAACTTTACCACCTACTGAACTATCAATTTGGGCAAGTAAAGACGTCGGTACCTGAATAAACGGTACTCCTCTTAAAAAAGTAGAAGCTGCAAACCCACCTAAATCTCCTATAACTCCTCCGCCAAGAGTGATAATCAAATCTCCTCTTGTAATTTCGAAGTCTAATAGTTCTTCATATATTTTATTTAAACTTTCAAAAGACTTACTTTTTTCTCCTGGTTTTATGATAATTCTTATAACTCCATATCCTTGCTGAATAAGACTATCCTCAACTATTTCACCATAATACTTATCCACATTTTCATCTGTTATAATAGCAACCTTATCCCCATCAAAGTATTCTTTTGTTAATAATCCAATTTTCTCTATATTGCCTCTATCAATAATAATAGGATATTCCTTTTTAGTAACCTTAACAGTTAATTTCTTCAACAATACTCATCTCCATAATAATCTAATTCTATAGGTTTAATTTAATTAAAATATTTTGCAAAGCAAAATCATCCTCAATTGCAAATTGCTAATTGCACATTGCTAATTATATATTAAAGCTCTCTCTCTTCTATCTCAGCAATTTTTCTTAATTTATTCATTATGGCATCAAATTTATCAGGTTTTATTGATTGTTGTCCATCGCACTTAGCATTAGCTGGGTCATTATGAACCTCTATCATCAAGCCATCTGCCCCTGCTGCTATTGCTGCTTTAGCCATAGGCTCTACCATCCACCATTTACCACAAGCATGACTTGGATCAATTATTATTGGAAGGTGACTCAATTCTTTAATAGCTGGAATAACACTTAAGTCCAACGTATTTCTTGTATATGTTTCAAATGATCTTATTCCTCTTTCACAAAGGATAACATTTTCATTACCCTCGGACATTATGTACTCTGCTGACATTAAGAATTCTTCAACCGTTGAAGACATTCCTCTCTTTAATAAAATCGGCTTATTAGTTTTACCTACTTCCTTTAACAAATCAAAGTTACTCATATTTCTGGCTCCAATTTGAATAACGTCAACATCATCAACAAATCTATCAATCATTCCTATAGACATAAGCTCTGTTACTATTGGAAGCCCTGTAATTCTTTTAGCTTCTTTAAGTATCTCTAATCCTTCATCTCTTAATCCTTGGAAACTATATGGAGATGTTCTTGGTTTAAATGCTCCACCTCTTAAAAATGTCGCACCTGATTTTTTTACTGCTTTAGCTATTTCAGTAAGTTGCTCATAGCTTTCTACAGAACATGGTCCCGCCATAACTGCTAATTTTTTTCCTCCAACTGTTGTACCATTAACATCGATTATAGAGCTTTCTGGATGAAATAATTTATTAGCTTTCTTGAAAGGTTCTTGCACATACATTATTCTTTCTACATATCTATTTGCCTCTAGTGTACTTGGATCTACAACAGTTGTATCTCCTACAATCCCCATTATGTTGCAATTTTCTCCTATTATAGGTTGAACATGAAGCCCCATCTTTTCAAGTTTTTCACCTAATTTATTCATTTCTTCATTTGGTGCGTCTTTTTTGAATATAATTACCATTATTATGTCCCCTTTATTATTTGATTTATTTTATTAATAGTATAAAATGATGTAAGATTTCCTAATTTTAACTTCATCCATTAATTGAATATATTATTACTAAAACTAACTTATATGTTCTCTTCTCTTACTTGATTTTCTAAAAAGATCTTTTAATTTTTCATCTTCATCATTAAGGAGTGAATCTTTTAATTTATCCAATTCATTTTCAAAAAATTCAATTTGCTTTATTAAATTTTCTTTATTCTCCATAAACAACTCACACCACAAATTTTCATTTATTTTTGCTATCCTTGTTAACTCTCTAAAGCTATCCCCAATAAATTTTCCTGTTTCATCTTGGAAACTTTCTGAATTTATAAGTGATACTGCAATTGCATGTGGAAGCTGACTTGTATATGCTATTTGTTTATCATGTTCCTTAGGGCATAATCTAGATATTGTCCCAAAACCAGCTTTTAACAATAATTCATGAATTAATCCTATGTTTTCTTCTTTATTTCTTTCATTAGGGGTAATAATATAGTTCGCTCCCTTATACACTTTCTCCGAAGCAAAATCGATACCTTTTCTCTCTCTCCCTGCCATAGGATGACCAAAGATAAAATCTACATTTTCAGGTAATAAAGCATTTACTTCTTCTATCAATCCATGTTTAATACCTGATGTATCTGTTATTATTGATCCTTCCTTGAAATATTTAGAATTATCTTTAACAAACTTTTTTACTAGTCTTGGATAAACACAAAGAATAACAATATCTGAATTAGCAAGAGCAATTTCAGCATGTGTGTAGCCTTCATTTATAATCTCCATATTTTTAGCTTTACTCAAAGTTTCCTCATCAATGTCTATACCCCAAACATTGCCCACTCCTTTATCTTTTAAAGCTAAAGCAAAGGAGCCTCCAATTACTCCTAAGCCTACTATTGTTATATTTATTTTAGTAAAGTCTACATCGCTCAAAATATCACCTCATTAATATCATTTATTAAGAATTGCATGGATTTCTTTTATTGACTTCATTAATGTATCAAATTTTTCAGGTTTAATAGATTGTTGTCCATCACTAAAAGCATTCACAGGATCATTATGGACTTCAATCATAAGTCCATCTGCTCCAACAGCTACAGCTGCTCTTGCTAATGATTCCACCATCCACCACATACCACAAGCATGACTTGGATCTATAATAATAGGCAGGTGACTTAATTTTTTAATTGCTGGAACAGCACTTAAATCCAAAGTATTTCTTGTGTAGTTCTCAAAAGTCCTTATTCCTCTTTCACACAATATTACATTTTCATTTCCTTTTGACATAATGTACTCTGCAGACATCAAAAACTCTTCTATTGTTGCTGATAGTCCTCTTTTTAATAGTATTGGTTTATTTGTACTACCCAATTCTTTTAGTAACGCGAAGTTTTGCATATTTCTAGCTCCAACTTGAATTACATCTACGTCTTCCACAAAGTTACCTACCATATCAGCTGACATTATTTCAGTAACTATCGGTAATCCTGTTTCCTCTCTTGCTATCTTTAAAAGTTCAAGTCCATCAAGTCCCAAACCTTGGAAACTGTAAGGAGATGTTCTTGGTTTAAATGCTCCACCCCTTAAGAATGTAGCTCCTGATTGTTTAACTTTTCTTGCTATCTCTAAAATTTGTTCTTCATTCTCAACAGAACAAGGACCTGCCATTACTGAAAGAGTACCACCACCAATTTGAGTATCTCTTACTTTAACTATTGTATCCGCTGGATGAAAAATTCTATTGGCTTTTTTATAAGGTTCTTGCACATGAATAACTTTCTCAACAAATTCATTAGCTGCCAATTGTTTATCATTAATTCTTGAAGTATCTCCTACTAATCCCATAATGAAATATTCTTCCCCTTGAGACTCATGAATTTGAAGCCCTTTTTCTCTAATAACTTTTGTGAAATTCTCTATCTTTTCTTTAGATGTACCTGGTTTAATAACAATAATCATACTTAATTACCTCCATAAAAATAATATTTTTTTCAAATCAAAATAAAAAAGAGCACTCGGCTAATGAGTGCTCTTATAATTATACAAATTAATAATTATAAAAAATATCAGGAAATTTATATCTCATTAGGTAAAAGTTTATTATTTTTTTTGCAACAGAAATAACCAGCGCTAAAATATAAGCTCCAGTTGCTAAAATAAAAATAATATTCAGTTGCAAATACTTTTCCTAATTTATTAATCATATCAATTTCCTCCAAAGTATCGTGTACTAATATTGTTTATATTCTATCTATATTGCTTTCTAATGTCAAGTGGTTTTATGTTAATACTTCATTAATGTGCTTTTTTTGTAAAAATGCTTAGTATACCATTTATAGTTATCCATTTTTAGTATTAACTATTCCATAAGCTATACACTACGAAACTTCATGTATATTTATTCAAAATCTCGGTATCTTTACGAGTTTTGGATAAGTATAGATGAATAGTTGAGTTGGAAACCCTATACTATTTCTACATATATTCTTTTATTTATTTTGCCCTTGCTTTTATAATCAACTATTTTTATTTGCCCAACTTCTGATGTGTTTTTTACATGAGTTCCGCCATCTGCTTGAAGATCTAATCCCTCTATTTCAATAGTTCTTATTTCCTTAATTCCTTCTGGAAGAAGATTTATTTTTGTTCTTATTAAATCCGGAATTTTAAAAGCTTCTTCTCTTCCAAGAATATTTACTTTAATATTTCTCTTTAACGCAACTTCTTCATTAACCTTTTTTTCAATTTCTTCGATTAATTCTTTATCAAAGTTTTCAAACTCAAAATCCATTCTTGCTTTAAGGCATTGCATATCTCCACCAGTTACTTGTGCTTTGTAATCTCTCCATACAACACCGCATAAAATATGCATAGCTGTATGAGTCCTCATTAATTTATGTCTATATTCCCAATCTATTTTACCTATACAAATTTCATTAATCTTAGGAAGCTCTCCTTCAATGAAATGATACACTTCACTGCCTTTCTTTTTAACTTTCTTAACTATGTATTTTTCTCCTGCTATCTCTATTATTCCTTTGTCACATAGCTGTCCGCCACCGCCTGGATAAAAAGCAGTTCTATCCAAAATAATAGCCTGCTCTTCCTCAACTACCCCTACTATCTTACATTCAAATTCTTTTACATAACTATCCTTTTGAAATATTAACTCAGTCATCATTACTCCTCCTTAATATCTTAATAATTGCCATCACAAAATTGCATCATATCACTTTACTACTATTATTTGTTATTATAAGATTTACTGTTATATATGTCAATTACACTAAATATTTCTACTATACTACAATGATTAATTGTAAATTATTATTAATTTCCCTTTAAAAAACAAATGATTAATTATCCTCAATTTCATATTTATCACCTATTAAAATACTTTAACTATTATACAACAAAATCATAATTATTTTTTATACAAGATAATGTTATAATACTAGTAATATACAGTATTTTTTTTATGAAAGGGTGAAAGATAAAATGCAATATTCAAAACTATTAAGTGAATTGCCTTCATCTCCAATCAGAAGTATGATGGTAAATGCAGCTAAACTTGATGATGTCATTTCTTTTAGCGTAGGCGAACCAGATTTTTTACCTCAAAATAGTGTGCTAGAAGCCGCTAAGTCTGCAATGGAAATAAGCACAAAATACGCTCCTGGTGCAGGACTAGATATTCTCCGAGATACCTATATAGAATATTTAAATCATACACTAAAAACTGATTATGTAAGAGAAAATGTCATTGTAACAACAGGAGGTATGTCTGCACTCTTCTTAAGTTTTAGTTGCCTGCTAAATCCTGAAGATGAAGTACTTTTAAGTGCTCCATATTTTACAAACTATTCTTCAGAAATATTAATGAATCATGGCGTTCCTGTAATGGTAGATGTATACGAGGAAAATAATTTTGTTGTAACTCCAGAGGCAATTAGATCTGCTATTACACCTAAAACCAAAGTTATTTTATTAAATTCTCCTTGTAATCCTACCGGTGGAATTATAGATAAAAATACATTAATAGAAATAGCTGAGATTGCAAAAGAATATGATTTATTTGTAATAAGTGATGAAGTGTACAAACATATTTTGTTTGATGAAGAAAAATATTTCAGTATTTCAACTATTAAAGAAATGAAAGAAAGAACGTTAATAATAGATAGCTGTTCAAAAAGTTGTGCTATGACGGGGTTTCGTGTAGGCTTTGCCGTTGGACCCGAAGAATTAATCAATTTATTTATTAAAGCTACAGAAAATGTGTATTCTTCCGTTACAACAGTATCACAGTATGCAGCTGTAGAAGCATTAAAAAATGGTGCAGCGTATCGATATTACATGTGTTCACAATATGAAGAACGAAGAAATTATATATGTGAACGAATTGATAAAATGGACAAGATATCATGTATTAAACCTAAGGGAGCCTTTTATGTATTTGTAAATATTAAAAAGTCTGGATTAGATGGAAATACATTCGCCAATAGACTTTTAATAGAAAAGAAAGTTGCCGTTGTACCTGGTGGGACTTTTGGTGAAAATTCTAATTATTATATAAGAATGTCTTATGGAACTTCTATGGAAAATCTAATAAAGGGACTTGATAGATTAGAGGAATTCTTAAAATATCTATAAAAAATAATACCTATTAATTTAAAATCAGATTAATATATTCTTCCAATCTATCAATAATATAAACGACTGTCTCAGAATAACATTTGAGACAGCCATTTGTTTATATATGATAACATAATTTTCTATTATATCAGGGACTATTCCTACTAAACTCATAGTATATATCACCTATTAATGCGAACTTTCTTTTGCCACCTCCTATCTTCTACTTCATTCTATTTAATATAATTTCTTTAATATCTTTACTATTACTAAAATCATTATAGTATTCTTGTATATTTCCATTATTGAGGAATAATATTCTATCACTTACTTCCTGAGCTATGTCTATCATATGTGTTGAAATTATTACAGTATTACCACCACTTACATACTCTTTTATAACTTTCACCATTGTATCTGCTGCTAATACATCCAGTGATGTAAATGGTTCATCCATAAGAATATATTTATATTTCAATAAAAACGCTATAATTAAAATCAGCTTGCTTTTCATTCCAAATGAATATGCAGAAATAATTTCTTTTATCTTATTTTCCATCAGTAATTTTGAAACTAGACTAGTGTACATCTCATTATCTAGTTTTACATCTTTAAAATTCAAGATTATATTTATAAATTCTTCTCCTGTCAAATACTTATAAAACTGCATCTCATCTTGTATGTATAACATCTCATCCGAAAAATTAGTTACATCTATACTAGAAGGTAAATCTCCATTTAAACATTTAAAAAGGGTTGTCTTACCTGCACCATTTACACCTAATAATGAATATACAATACCATCTTCAATATTTACTGATAAATCATCTAATATATTTTTTTCCCCACCATATGTAAAAGTAAGATTTTTAATATTAATCATTTTTTCCCTTCCTCTCAAGTAATCTTATTAATAATAATTCAATAAAGTACCCTAGCACGTTTATGAAGATTATAATTAAATACTCTAACATCAAAATATTAACATCTTCAAAAATCTCAACCTCAAACATACTAAATATTATCTTAGCCCCAAAGATAGATATTCCTGCAAAAAGGAATATTCTAATTTGATTAATTCCATAATTCACAATATCTGTTCCAATTAAACTATAATATCTAATCCATGATAATATAGAAACTAAAATAAAAATAGTTTGTATTAATCCATTTATACTTATATCCAAAATTAAATTCGTGATTCCTGTTAATATCACTGGAACTGATAATAATATAAAAATATAATCTGCTTTTCTTTTAAGTATTTTTAATTTATTAACTTTAATACCAAATTTATTAATAACTTCATATTCTTCATCAATGTTAATTTCATCTTTGTTTGATGACATGATACCTATACCTACAGATATACTTATAAAGCAAATTACAAAGTAAAAAACGGCTACTAAAGACATTTTTTCTGTTAATCCTTCTGGTCTATCTTGCAAAACAGTAGCACAATAGAAAATAAATGTCCCTATTTGAAATATTACTACTCCATAAAGATTCATCCCTCTTTTTCTTGTAAATGAACATAAATCTTTGATTAAAATTTTTATATATAAATTTTTAATGTTTAATTTTAAAAATTTATTTAATAAACTACCTTTAACATTTACATTATCACTAAAAGGATTTAGAAATATATACAGATTTTCTTTTACCAACTTTGATATTGCTATATATGCTAAAGTACCAATAATAGCTGTTATGATTAGTATTGTATTATTCAACTGAAAATGTATATTTCCTGTATTTTTCCCTCGCAATCCATCTATAATTTCTCCTATCATCAACACTTGTATATATTCTGCCAAAAATATGAATAATATTATCCCTAAAATATATGCAATTTTGTAAATTATATTTGAATTTGATATTGCATCAAAATAACTCACTGTATACGCTATTATCATATTTAATAAATAAATATTTACTATAATCAATATGCTTTGAATAAGAATAAAACCTTTATTATTCGAATAAATTAGCAAAGGCACGAAAATTGGAATAATAAATAATAATATCATTTTATAAATTTTCAGCTCTATTTTATTTCTAATAAAAATATGCCTATCTTTTTTTATAAATAAAATTATAGGATCTTTCCTAATATTTTTAATATCCATTTTTATCAATAATTGCATTATAAACAAACCTGAAATACTTACTTTTGTTATAATAGTTAGATATGTTTTTTCATCAATAGCTCTTCTCAAACCCAAAAAACATAAAAATAACAAACAAGGTATTACCATATACTTAATGCTACTAATTATAAAGTTTGTCCTATTATCGTTTCTAGCTTTGTTCCTAGTCCATTCAAGATATAATAATTTATTTATCATTTTACGCCCTCATTTCAATTTTGCTCTCATTTATTGTAATATTTTTTAATTATTTCTGCAACCTTTTAGTGGGCTTTATTATTTTAATTTGTAATATTATCATGTTTTTTTAATTAAGACCCTTACAAAAATATATACTTTGGTATAAGTAAAAGTAACACACCATTTTATAATACATACAAATGGTAGCAAGACAAGCAGCTGCACAATCTGTACTATCATATTGCTTCACTAGGTTTTTCTTGTATCTCAAAATATATCTCCTCTTCTTTAAGTTTTATTGTAGGGTTTCGCTGTGAAACTTTATTTATACTTGTACATATTTCCACTTTATATTACTTTTAATTCCACATTTGCTATTATATATATATCCGTCAACAATTTTCGTTCGTAATATTTCGACAATACATGTCATTGATTTTTTAATAATACGACAAAAAACTACGCGGCTGCGTAGTTTAAAATAATATCATATTTCATTGCAAAAATAGTTAATACTATAAATTATCTAGATTCTAAATGATTTTTATATATCAAAAACTCCTAAATTTATAAGGATTTTAAATAAATACAAATAAAATTTCGTAATGAATAGCTCAAATGAATTTTAAAAAATTTAAATGCTATTAACAAAATACCTGAACTATTCTTTTTCCTTTGCCCTTAACTTCAACAATTTCTTCTGCTGCTACTTCTTCAACCAAACTCTTTTCTTTCCTAAAATCAAATATCAAAAGATATCCTTCATCGAGTCCATATTGTTCTAGATACTCTCCAAGTTGCATAAGCCCTCTTTTATGATATTCTTCTCCATACCATTTTTTAAGCTCTATTATGTACATCTTTTCTTCATAGGTAAGCACTATATCAAATCGTCTCTCTTCTGCTCCTTGAACTTCTTTAAAGGCAAAGCCTTTTCCGTTTATTATTGGACTTATGAAGGCTAAGAATACAAGCCTAGCATCTGCTTCCAGAAAATCTAAACGTTTCTTTGATTTTTCGTGTTTCATCAATTCTTGGAATTTTATGAGGATTTTTTTTACATTCAAAGTTCCATTCTCATTTATAAAGAAGGATTTAAAATTATACTGAGACATTACACTATTTCTATCTTTTCTCACTACTTTTATCATCATATGTTGATACAAAAGCTGTTCATATATTTTATTATTCACCTTGCATACATTATCTTCATTCTTTAATATTCCATATATTGTGCCAATATTAATTATTTTATCACTATTAACATAGGTTATATTTTCACCATCCAATATTATTCTTTCTACAAAACTATATAGTTCCTTATTATTCTCAATATTTTTTATAAGCGAATCAAAATTTGTATTACTCTGATTTAGTAATAATTTAACCGCCTTATCCATATATTCTTTTCCCCAAACCAAATCATCTTTAATCATTATTTTCTCATCTATTATTTTACATAGTTTACTCACTAAAAATGGATACCCTGATGTATAGTAGTAAAGTCTTTGTGAAAAGTATTCTTTATCCAATTTCACCGCTTTATTTTCTACATAATCATCTAACATTGTTTTTATCTCTTCTGGTGAAAAACTCATATCTATATCAAAATCAACAGCAATATTCCAAGGACTATTGTATTTTTCTTCTTCTCCTGGTCTAAGCTTTAATTTTAAACTTTTAACGTCATGAACTCCTGCTAATACAATAGAATAAAATGTATAATCCATTCCTTCATTTCTTAAAAGATATTTATTTCGTAGCATTGCTAAAAAATCTAAAAATAATTGATTATTGCTACTTTTATCAACTTCATCTATCATTAACACTATTTTCTTAGGTGTACTTTTTGCAATATCAGAGATGAATAAATCTATATCATTTAAAGTTTCTAAGCTTGTTTTTTCTAAAATATTACTAATAAAATCTATTTCATTAAATTTTAAATATTTTTCTAATTGGCTTCTAAAGGCTTCCACAAAAACTTTCTCTGTTTTATAACTTTCAGAGCTAATTCCTTCAAAGCTTAACCTTATACATAAATAATCATCATTTTTATTTAGTATTTTATTTAATAGAAAGATGGTTGTAGTTTTGCCATATTGTCTTGGTCTATTTATAGTAAAGTATTTACCTTTTCTTATCAATTCCATAACATTTTCTAATTTATTCCTTGTATCTACCATATAGTGCATTTCTGGTATACAAGTCCCTGTTACATTGAATTCCTTCTCCATACTATTCACCTTCCTATATCATTATTAACAAAATACCTGAACTACCTTTTTCTTTTTTTCTTTAATTCGAACAATTTCTTCTCTTGCTTCTTCTTCAATCAAACTATTTTCTTTCCTAAAATCAAATACCAAAAGGTACCCTTCATCAATTCCATATTGATCTAAATATTCTCCAAGTTGCACTAAACCTCTTTTATGATATTCTTCTCCGTACCATTTTTTAAGCTCTATTATGTACATCTTATCTTCATAGGTAAGTACTATATCAAATCGTCTCTCTTCTGCCCCTTGGACTTCTTTAAAAGCAAAACCTTTCCCATTAATTATTGGGCTTATAAAGGCTAAAAAAACAAGTCGAGCATCTGCTTCAAGAAAATTTAAACGCTTTTTTGATTTCTCGTGTTTCATAAATTCTTGGAATTTTATAAGGATTTTCTTAACATCTAAAGTTCCATCTTTTATAATAAATTTAGATTTTTCATTATAATGTCCCATATCTAGGGAAGTTTCTAAAATTGATGCCATATACGCATATATTCTTTGTTCATATACTCTATTATGAATTTTAACTTTCCCATTATAATTTTTGAAAATCCCATAAATAGTACCCAACAATATTATTGGATTATCTCTGTTATATGATATTTCCATACCTTCAACAACTATTCTCTTTACTATTTCTTTTAACTCACTTTTATTCTCGATATTCTTTATTAGTGAATCAAAATTAGTATTAGTCTCTTGTAATATCTGCTTAACAGCCATATCCATATATTCTTTTTTCCAAATCAAATCATCTTTAGTCATTATTTTCTCATCTATTATTTTACAAAGCTTACTTACTAAAAATGGATACCCTGATGTATAATAATAAAGTTTTTCTGAAAAATATTCTTTATCTAGCTTTACATCTGTATTTTCAGCATAATCATCTAACATTGTTTTTATCTCTTCTGGTGAAAAACTCATATCCACTTCAAAATCAACAGCTATATTCCATGGACTATTGTATTTTTCTTCTTCGCCTGGTCTTAACTTTAATTTCAAACTTTTAACGTCATGAACACCTGCTAATACAATAGAATAAAATGTGTAATCCATACCTTCATTTCTTAAAAGATATTTATTTCTAAGCATTGCTAAAAAATCTAAGAACAATTGGTTATTACTACTTTTATCAACTTCATCTATCATTAACACTATTTTCTTTGGTGTACTTTTTGCAATATCAGAGATAAATAAATCTACGTCATTGAGAGTTTTTAAGCTTGTTTTTTCTAGAATATTACTTATAAAATCTATTTCATTAAATTTTAAATATTTCTGTAATTGACTTTTAAAAGCTTCCACAAATACTTCCTCTGTTTTATAACTTGCAGAGCTAATTCCTTCAAAGCTTAACCTTATACATAAATAATCATCATTTTTATTTAATATTTTACTTAATAGAAACATAGTTGTAGTTTTTCCATATTGTCTTGGCCTATTTATAGTAAAGTATTCGCCTTCATCAATAAGCTTCATTATTTCTTCTAATTTATGTGATGTATCAACGATAAAATGTTTTTCTGGTATACAAGTACCTGTAACATTAAATTTTTTCTTCATATCATTCACCTCTCAGTTAATATTTTACCATAAATGATATAGGTTCAAACATTTTTTATACTTGAAGTACTTTATCATCAACACGAAAAGAGCTATCTCAAAATAATATTGAGATAACTCTTTTTCTTTGTTTATCATTATTTATGTTTATCATTTAACCTTTTAAATCAAAATTTTCAGAGGCACGAAGAAAACCAACTTAAATTGTGCCTTGTTCTAAATTTAATCAATAAACCCTTTTTCTCTAAGAAAGTCTTCCGCAACTGCTTTAGGATCTTCTCCTTCATCTGCTCTATAATTTAACTCGATCATTTCATCTTGAGTTATTGCATTTCCTAATATATTTAGTACTTCTTCTAACTCTGGATGTTCTTCAAGCACATCTTCTCTAATTATAGGAGCTGGGTAATATCCTGGGAAGAAATTTTTATCATCCTCTAAAGGTTTTAAGTTGAATTTCTTTAATAGCCCGTCAGTACCAAATGCATCTACTGCATCTGTCTCATTTTCATTTATTGCTGTATATCTAAGCCCACCATCAATTCCTGTAACCTCTTTAAACTTCATATTGTAGGTTTTTGATAAACCCACATAACCATCTTCTCTATCTGAAAATTCCATTGTACAACCAAGTACTAGTTCATCACTTACCTTAGCTAAATCTGATATAGTTTCAAGACCATATTCTTGAGCTGTGTCTTGTCTTACAGCAACAACATAAGTATTATTAAATCCCAATGGTTCAAGCCACTTAATACCATACTCGTTATGAAAATAATCTGATATTATATTATAAACTTCTGCTTTGTCACTTATAGGCTCTCTTTGCATGTAATTTACAAAAGCTGTTCCACTATACTCAGCATAAAGGTCAATATCACCAGATTTAATTGCTTCAAATATAACTTGTGAACCACCTAAATTTAACTGTCTATCCACGTTTAAATCTGTTTTTTCTTCTATAAGAGTAGCCATCATATTACCTAAAATCAACTGCTCATTATAATTCTTAGAACCAATAACAATTGTATCATTCATATTTCCCTTATTTGTAAAAGATCCATTAGCAAATAATACTACTATTGCAAAAACTGCTACTGTAACGGCTATTATTGCAGCTTGTTTTTTTGGTGTAACTCTCTTTTTATTTTTTCTTCCACTTGTAGCTGCTTGAATTCCTTCTGGAACTACTGCATTTTCTACTTTACCAATAACAAAGTCCATTATAAGTGCTAAAATACATGCTGGGATAGCTCCTGATAAAATCATATAATTATTAACAGTTTGAACTCCTGTAAATACCATATATCCAAGGCCACCTGCTCCAACAAATGCTGCTATTGTCATAAGTCCAACTGCTGTTACAGATGCTATTCTTATACCTGCCATAATAATTGGAAGAGCTAATGGAAGTTGTACTTTTCTTAGTAATTGCGCCTCCGTCATACCCATACCTTTACCCGCTTCAATCATATCAGGGTTAATATTTATCAATCCTGTATATGTATTTTTAACAATAGGTAGTAGTGAATATAAAAACACCATTACAACTGCTGGTTTACTTCCTATCCCAATAAAAGGTATTAAAAATCCTAATAAAGCAAGACTTGGTATAGCCTGTATAACATTAGTTACACCTATTATTGGTGTTGCTAATTTTTTATTCTTTGTGATTATTATTCCTAGAGGTACACCTATAAAAATAGCAATCAATACTGCAACTATAGTCAAATTTATATGTTGCCACAATAAATTAGATACTTCATCTATTCTTCCAAAAAAATATTTTAGAAATTCCATAAATCATCCTCCTCCATATCTAAGAATTGTGTGCTTAATATTGATATAAGACTTCCTCTAGTTATCAATCCCACAAGTTTATTCTTATTATTTACAACGGGTACATACCCTATTTTCTTCTCATTCATTAAAGATAACACTTCAACAATAGATGCATCTTTGTTTATAGATGAAACATCTTTTCTCATAATTTCTTGAAGTGTAACTTTTCTAGTATAATTTATCCTTAAATCTCTAGCTGTAACTATTCCTTTAAGCGCATTTTCTTCGTCTGTGATTAACAAACTGTCAACATGTTTTTTTGACATTATTTCAATAGCCTGCACAATATTTCTACTACCTGCAGCTTTTACTGGTTCAGTTATCATAATGTCTAAAGCTTTAATATATTCCGGTTTATTCCAAATTCTATTTTTACCTATAAATTCTTCTACAAAATCATGTTCAGGACTTTTTAATATTTCTTCTGGCGAATCAAACTGAACAACTTTGCCATCCTTCATAATACATATTCTGTCTGCAAGTTTTAAAGCTTCATCCATATCATGCGTAACAAAAACTATTGTTTTCCTTAACTTTTGCTGCAAATTGAAAAGCTCATCTTGTAATTGCTCTCTTGTAATAGGGTCCAGCGCTGAAAAGGGTTCATCCATCAAAATTATTTCCGGATCAGTTGCAAATGCTCGTGCTACACCTATTCTTTGTTGTTGTCCACCACTCAATTCACTAGGGTATCTATCTCTATATTCTTCAGGATCTAACCCAACAAGATCCATCATTTCATCAACTTTAGTTTTTATTTCTTCTTCTTCCCATTTTTTAAGATTAGGGACTAAAGCAATATTTTCTCCAACTGTCATATGAGGGAAGAGACCGGTTTGTTGAATTACATATCCCATATTCCTTCTTAAATCTATTACATCTTTTTCCTTAATATCTTCACCGTTTATTAAAATTTGACCTGATGTATAATCTACTAGTCTATTTAACATCTTTAGTGTTGTTGTTTTTCCACATCCACTAGGACCTATAAAAACTACAAGTTCGCCTTTATTTATTGTAAGATTAATACTTTTCAAAACCTTTGTGTTTCCAAAAGATTTAGTAATATTCTTCAATTCTATCATATAAACACTCCTTTATTTGCTTTTTTTTACAAGTTACAATTCATCCAATGTTCAAAATTGTTTCTGTTTTACACATCATTATACCTCTTATATTGTAACTTTGTCAAATTTCACATTTTAATCGACAAATTATTAAAAATAAAAATAACACCCTTTTAGATGTTATTTTTCTACATAGTCTATTGATTTTTGTTCTACACCAATGTTACCGACTATTAATAATTTATCATGTGCATAAAAGATAAAATTTGGCCCTGGTGAAATTATCACATCATCTTCTCTTATAATTCCTACTATAGTTCCTCCAGTATTTTGCCAAAATCCACACTGTGATACTGTTTTCCCTATTAATTTACTTGTTTCTGGAATCACTACCTCTACTGGGTCTAACTTACTAACTACATGAAACCTATAAGAGTAATCAATTATTTTCTCGTTCAAATCCACTAGATCCTTTTCAATTACTTTTCTTTGTTCTAGCAATTCCTTTATTTGTTTTCTAATACTACTAATATTCTCTTTTTCTTGAAAACTCTCAAGAAATTTATATGCGTTTTCTGAAGATTTAATTATTATTCCACTACCCTGATTAACAATTACTACTCCTTTTTCTTCTAATAATTTCATAGATTTTCTAATTGTTTCTGGGGAAACATTATACTCACTGGACAATATTGATCGTCCCTTTAATTTATCGCCTATCTTCAGTTGTCCTTTGAAAATCTTCGCAGCAATATCATTAGCGATTTTTATATACGTTGGCATATTGATTCTAGCCATCTAAACATACCCCCAAAATACTTTGATTTGATTTAATGATTATAACATAAATATTTAGTTTTGTGAACTCTACCTATATTGAACCAAAAATCACTCATTTTTCAAATATTAACTGTTTTATTTAAATTTTTCTTTTAAAGACATTTTTGGTTTAATGTATATCTTTGTTTATTATTAAAAAGTTCTTCATAATTTATTTCATTTTGATTATTTGATACCCCTTTATATTTTATTTTATATTTCTTTATTAACAAATCTTCTATATGATTTTGAGACAAAACCAATTGTTTGTCTAATATATGACTTACAGTAATTCCTTTAGTTTTTAAATAATGTCCAATTACTATACCTCTATTACAATGAAGAGGATTGTATTCTTTTCCAAGCAAAGCTATCCTATGTCCCCTTCTAATACCTTCTTCTAATCTATTTATTCCCTTTATAAATTCATAATTCGAAAAAATATCTTGCAAATCATTAGATTTTATATTAAAACTATTCTCCATATCAATCCAATTTATTCCTTCAATATTTAATTTTTCTTTTAAATTATGTTTTAGATAAAAACTATTTTCAGGGTCAAGTATTAGTTCATTACTTCTTATATCCATAATACAATCAATTTTATATTTCTTTATAATATCAATAAAATTATATAAATTTCTATCTGAATGTCCAATCGTATAACAAATCATAATATTCCTCCATAGTTTTTATGCAATTCCTTTTGAATATTCTTTAATATTATTTTGCACTAATAAAGCTTTTTCTTTATTATTAAGTGACCCAAGAATAATTACTTTTTCCGTTTTCATCAATAAAATATTTAACGATGTTTCTACATCAGTGCTTTTATCAAATATCAAAACATCAAAATTATCATTCCTATATTTGATATAATCGTTAACTTCATCTATAGTCATTATCCAAATCGGTATAAGTTTTTGTAATTTTTCATAATTATCATTAATAAGTACTTTATATTCTTTATCAGAAATCTCATCCTCAAAATTTGAATTTTTGTAATTATTAAATATATTCATTAAATAATTCAAATTTTCATCTTCGACATTATATAAATATTTTTCCCATATAGATAAAATAGATATTTTTTTTAAAATGTCTTTCTCTTTTTCCTTTTCCAAGTACAAACTTTTAGTTTGATTATTTAAATTATAACTATCTAATTTATCTAATAAGGTTTTAAACTTTGTCCATGACCATGCATTATTAAAACTTCTATATCTTACTAACATATCTGTTCTATTATTTTCTTGATCCAATTCTTGAATTAGTAATGGACATATACTCTGTAATATATTTATTGTTTGGTCTATTTTTTCTAATAATTCAATTTCTTTTTTCAAGTCTATAACCACATTTAATTCATGAATCAACTTGTCTATAAAATCATTATTGATAATATTATTATTCTCTGCATTACCTTCAAGCTTACCACTAAATTGTTCTAAAAATAGCTCTATCTTTTCTTGTATTAATTTATACTTTCTTAGTTTTTGTAATCCATTTATCCCATTTATTAAATTTATATAAGTGTCTTTTTTATACCAATCAATATTGTTTTTAGTCTTTATTCCCATATAGAACTTTTTAAGTAAATCTATATTATCTTGAATATTTATTACCTTCTCTGCTTTATTTATTGTACTTTCAATATCTTGGTATACATTATAACCTTTATATTTAACTTCAATAATTGAGCATACTTTCTCCAATAGATTATCAAATTCTTTTTGGTAAATAATTTTATCTATATATTTACATAGTAATTGAAATTGTGATTTATTATCAATTTTTTTTTCATCTACATATACACTCTCAAATAAATATCTAGTATTGTTATGAAAAATTTTATACTTAATTGTAAAATTATTATTACTCTTCATATTTCTATATATAGTTTGTGCGTCTTCTTGTAATTTATCTATTTCTATATCCTCAGGAATTTTAAATGTATGACTATTCAAGCTTCTATTCAATCTTCTTATTTTTTTATAGTAGTAATTTATTTTCAGTATCTTTTGATTTAATTCTTCTTTACCAATATCACCATTTTGAAATTTTAATAGACATTTTCGAATTATTTTATAATCATCGTCATCAAAATATCTTAAATTTTTAAATAATAAATTGAATACTTGTTTATTATTTATAATATAATTGGCGTTCTCTTTGTACTCTTCTCCCATTGCAATATATGCATCTATATTAGCTTTAATATTTTTATATTCATTTAACAAGCACAATATATCTTCTATATTTATCAATGAATTTATTATGTCTTTATATTTTAAATACTTTGTATAATCTCCTTTTTTTATGTTACTAAATAAATATATCATTTTTGAAAATTTAGCATCACTAATGGGTACAAGTTGTCCAATTTCAATTCTATCATCAATCCAACTAAAATCTTTTTCATTATACTTTACCCAATTTCTAATATCTTCAATGGTATATTTTTTACCTTTAAATTTATAATTTGCATTAACCAATTTTTTTATTTCACTGATATTATCTTTTATTTTACCTTGTTCTTCCCTACAACTTTCAAGTTCATTCAACTTTACTTGAATTGAATAATCTATTGTGCTTAAATCATATTCTTTATTATGCTGTACAGTATTTAGTGTACTTATTACGTTTTTAATAAAATTATCTTTCTCATTAAAATTATTCGAATAAAAATTCTTCAATTCATTTGGAATTTTTTGCTTGATCTTATCGATGACATTCTTTCCATTACTCACAAATAAAACATTTTTCTGTTTTTCTAAAAAATAGTGAAGAAAATTTGTAATTGCATTAATTTTAAAATCATCTGTCTCAAAATCCATTGACACTATATAATTACTTTCTATATTTTTAATAACATTTTTCTGTTTTTCATCAAAAGGTTCTGGTAAATATATATCATTTAGAACATTATTTTCCCATTCATGATATAAAAATACCTCTGTATATTTATATGACATAAAACCACCCCTATTATGGAAAATTATAGCATTTATTATTTATTATACCATATATTCCCATTATTAATACAGGAAATTTCAAAAAAATAATCAGCCTATTTATAATTATAAAAAAACAGTAGATAAATTTATTCTTACACAAATTTATCTACTGACCTCTTCACTTTTATGTAGTTTGGCTATTTTTATTAAAAGATGGTGCTTTTTTTAAGTATCTTTGTAATATCAAACCTATTATGAATGCTATTATAAAAGAAATAGAAAACAACCTAAATAAAATAAATACCGATATATGATTTAACAACGTACCCCCTAGTAAATTACCTGTAAAATTAGCAAATCCTGCTGCTATGGAGGAATATATAGTTATACCTGTTGTACGCATCTTTTCAGGGACAACGGTATTCAAATATTCCATTGCCGATGCTAAAAATATCGTAAATGTTATAGATTGTAGTAATTGAATAATAATTACATATGTATAGTTATCTACTATACTGCTTAAATACATCCTTATTGCATAGATTATTAATGAAAATAAATATAATTTAATTATGCCAAATCTTTTAACTAACTTTTTAAAATAAAAAAATATCGGTATCTCACTCATTGCAGTTATAAACCATAATATTCCTAACTGTGAAGAAGCTCCACCAGTTTCGTCTATTAAAACTGACAAATAAACATTAGTTCCTCCTAGTGCTAAATTAGCAAAAAAAGCAGATAAAATAAAAACTATGAACGTATTCCTTTTTAGTAATTCTCTCACATCTCTTATGTCAAATTTTATTTTACCATTTTCACTTTTCCCTTCTACTTTAATGTTATAAATATTTATTATAGCAATTATCATAAATATTCCATAAAAGTAATAAGATGATGTCAACCCTGTAAGTTTTATCAAATATCCTATGAACAAGGCTGATATAGCAAACCCCGCTGAGCCCATTAACCTCATTCTTCCAAATTCAATACTTCTATAATTTACCATCAATTCATAGCAAAATGCATCTAACACCGGAAATAGAGCGCATTGAAACAGCATAAACAAAAAAATAAATATTAGTATAAAAATAAAACTATTGGCTAGAGGTAATAACATAATAAATATTATACTACCTATCATTGAAATAATCAGTGTTCGTTTTTTATTAGAGAATTGGTCTGTAATATACCCCCACACAGGCTGAAATAAAACGCCCACAAGCGCATTAACTGCAAAAGCAATACCAACTTGATAAAAATTAAGATTTTTATCTTTAAAATATAAATATAAAAATGGAAAATAGCACGCATATGCTCCATATACCGAAAAATATGTTACCATAATCTTTTTCTTTATAGTTTTTTCTTTCATATAATATAATTCCTCTCATTATAGATACTCAATCAATAATAGTTTTACCACTATCTATAACAAACATCAAAAATATATTTATTAATTAAAAAAGAACTATTTAATACCATAGTTCTTCTCAATATATAAATACATTTTATTTTTTGACTGAATCTCTTTCAATAATTTTATAATTCAATACATAATGGTTATCTTGCAATTCTTCTTTATTAATAATTTTTATAAGCATTCTTGTTCCAACAGACCCCATATCATATAATGGCTGTGCAACAGTAGTTAATTTAGGATAAAATATAGAAGCTGCATAGGTATTATCAAATCCCATTACATCAATATCTTGTGGCACTAATAATCCTTTATCTCTTAAAGCATTTATTGCATTCATAGCGAAATCATCAACTGCACAGAATACAGCATCAAATTCTATTCCTTTTTCTAAAATGATCTCCATAGCTTTATATCCATTACCCTTTTTATTGTCTGTTTTGCAAATATGAACCAAATCTTCATTAATCTCAATATTATTCTCTTCTAACGCCATCTTATATCCATCAAATCTATATGACCTAGCATTTAACTTTTCACTAGAAGTTCCTATAAATGCAATTCTTTTATTTCCTTTTTCGATTAAATATTGAACTGCTTTTTTAGCTGCCTCTTTATTGTCTATAGTAACACTTGGAAATGTTTTATTTTCATCAACAGTTTCTATTAAAACTGTTGGCATTTGAAGGTCATGAATAGTATCTATTAATTCTTTTTCTAAAGAATTACTTATGTACACTACTCCATCTACCATTTTTTCTTTTAAAACCTTAAGATACTCTTTTTCTTTTTCAATATTCAAATCTGCATTACAAAGCATTATATTGTAATCATAGATATTAGCAATATCTTCTACACCTCTAACTATTTCAGGGTAAATTTGACTTGATATATCTGGAATTATTATTCCTAAGGTTTTAGTTCTTTGAGTTTTCAAACTTCTTGCAACTATATTAGGTCTATATTTCAATTTTTTGATTGCATCTTCTACCTTTTTCTTTGTATCCTCATTTACCACATCTATATTATTTAAAACTCTCGAAACTGTGGCTATCGATACGCCTGCTTCTTTTGCTACATCTTTTATTGACGCTGCCATCTAATTCACTCCCATCTTTTATATTTCCATCTAATAAATATTATAAAACAAATTAACTTTTATTAGTAGTACATACTTTATAATTATAGTATTATCCAATTTTATCTATTATATATTATATCATTTAATAAAAACTCTGCCAATATAGAGTTCCCACTGTAAAACTTTATTTATATGCATCCAAAAGCTCGATGAACTTGCGAGTTTTGGACACTTATAAATAAATAGTTGCACTGAAACCCTCTAGGCAGAGTTTTTAATTTACATTATTTTAATACTTCTACAGCAATATTTAATTTTTCATCATTAATTTTACTTTCAATATATTTATTTTCTTCGTTATATAATAACTCTTCTGTCAATGTTTCCTTCTTAATATGGTCTTCATATTTTTTAATTATTTTTTCAAGTTTTTCGTTATTTGCTATAAATAACTTAATCTTGTCAGCTACTTCAAAACCACTTTCTTTTCTTAAATTTTGGATTTTACTTAAAATTTCTCTAACATAGCCTTCTTCTTTTAATTCATCAGTGATATTACTATTAAGAACAACCCCAACATCCCCTTCTCCTGCAAATGCAAAACCTTCAAGCCCTTGCATTGTTATAAGAATATTATCACTATCAAGCTGTATTTCAGTATCTTCAGCAGTAATCATAACTTTTTCACCATTATTTACATTTTGAGCTAATACCATTTGGTCCATTGCTGCTATTGCTTTTCTTATTTGTGGAATCAACTTTCCATATTTTCTTCCTAAAATAGGCAAATTAGGTTTTATCTCAAAATTAACGTATTTTGATAAATCTGCACCAAACTCTACAGCTTTAATATTAAGCTCATCTTTTATAATATCGCCATAGTAATCAGGTAATGAAGTCGTGCTAATAAGCATTTCAGAAAGTGGCTGTCTATTTTTAATATTAGCTCCATTTCTTGCACTTCTACCTAATTTAACTATTTTATAAGCTAAATCCATATCTTTTTCTAATTCTTTTGTAACTAAAGCTTCATCATACTTTGGCCAGCTACATAAGTGAACGCTCTCGATTGCATTTGAATCTAGAACTATAACTAAATTTTGATAAATTTCTTCTGTCATAAATGGTACAAATGGAGCTGCAACCTTAATTAAAGTAGTTAATACTGTATACAACGTTGTGTAAGCACCAATCTTGTCATCAGTCAGTTCTGTAGTCCAGAATCTTGCCCTATTTCTTCTTACATACCAGTTTGATAATTCATCAACAAAATCTTGAAGCGCTAAAGCTGATTGTGTAATTCTATAATTATCTATATGGTCTTCTACTGTTTTTATTAATGTATTAAGTTTTGATACAATCCATTTATCCATGACATTTTCTGATTTAAAATCAGCATATTCAGTGGGATTAAACCCATCTATTTCAGCATATAAAACATAGAATGAATAAACATTCCACATAGTACTTAAGAACTTTCTTTGAGTTTCTTTAACATCATTTTCTGAAAATCTAGTAGGTAACCAAGGAGCACTTGCAGTATAAAAATGCCATCTTGTTGCATCTGCACCTTCATGTTCTAATACTTCAAACGGATCTACAACATTTCCTTTATGCTTAGACATTTTTAGACCTTTACCATCTAGTACATGGCCTAAAACCACACAGTTCTCATAAGAACTTTTCCCCCAAATTGCTGTTGATATTGCAAGCAATGAGTAAAACCATCCTCTTGTTTGATCTACAGCTTCTGAAATAAATTGAGCTGGGAATGTCTTATCAAAAACTTCTTTATTTTCAAATGGATAGTGATGTTGTGCAAATGGCATTGAACCTGAGTCGAACCAGCAATCAATAACTTCGCTTGTTCTTGTCATTTCCCCTGAACATTCAGGACATGTCAATTTAACTCCATCAATATACGGTTTGTGTAATTCAATATTGTCAGGAACATTAATTCCTTTTTCTTTTAATTCTTCTATGCTACCTATACATTCTCTATGTCCACATTCACATTCCCAAATTGGAAGTGGTGTACCCCAATATCTTTCTCTACTTATTCCCCAGTCTATAACATTTTCAAGGAATTTACCAAACCTTCCTGTTCTAATGTTATCTGGATACCAATTAATTTTATTATTATTTTCTAAAAGTTTATCTCTCAAGGTCGTCATAGCTACAAACCAACTATCTCTTGGATAATAAAGAAGTGGTGTATGACATCTCCAACAATGTGGATATGAATGTGTAAATTTTTCTGACTTAAACAACATATTGTTTTCTTTCATGTATTCTAATATTTTGCCATCAGCTTTTTTTACAAATAATCCAGCCCAAGGTTCAACACAATCTACAAATTTACCTTCTAAATCAACTAAATTAATTAACGGAAGCTTATTCTTCTTACCAAGTAGATTATCATCTTCACCATAAGCAGGCGCTATATGAACTATTCCAGTACCATCTGATAAAGTTACAAAATCACCGTGTACTATATAAAAAGCTTTTTCCTTTGGAGTATAAAATTTAAATAATTGCTCGTATTCTAATCCTAATAAATCTTCTCCTTTAAATTCTTTTACTACTTCATATTCTGTTTCTATTATATTTAATAGTTCTTTTGCAAGAATTAGATTTTCGCCTTCTGTAGAAATTTCAACATAATCATAAGCTTTATTTACTGCTAATGCAACGTTAGATGGAAGTGTCCATGGTGTTGTTGTCCAAGCAAGTATAAATCTATTTTCTTCCCCTTTAACTTTAAACTTAGTAAAAGCAGTAGCTTCTTTAACATCTTCATATCCTTGTGCTACTTCATGAGAAGAAAGGGCTGTTCCACATCTAGGACAATATGGAATTACTTTATGTCCCTTATATAAAAGTTCTTTATCCCACATTTGTTTTAAAGCCCACCAAACTGATTCAATATAATTATTTTCATAAGTAACATACGGATTTTCCATATCTACCCAGAAACCTAATTGTTCAGACATTTCTTTCCACATTTTAGAATATGTAAACACACTGTCTTTACATTCTTTTATAAACGCTTCAACACCATATTCTTCAATTTGAGGTTTGCCTGATATACCAAGTTTTTTCTCAACTTCTAATTCTACAGGAAGTCCATGAGTATCCCATCCTGCTTTTCTTAAAACTTTATATCCTTTCATAACTTTATATCTAGGTATAAAATCCTTCATAACTCTTGTTAAAACATGGCCTACGTGAGGTTTACCATTTGCTGTTGGAGGTCCATCATAGAAAGTAAAGTATTCCCCATCCTCATTACTATTAAAACTTTTCTCAACTACATCTTTTTCATTCCAAAGATTTAAAATTTCTTTTTCCATATCCACAAAACTTCTTGCTGAATCAATTTTCTTATACATTATATTATCTCCTTTCTCATTCTGTTTATAACTTTAAATACTTAAGTATTATAATTTTTATTTTAATTATTGCCAAAATAAACAATAAAAAAACTGCACCCTAATAGGACGCAGTAGTATCAACCACCCAATAGATTTTTCAAGTACTAACATACTCTATTCCTTAACGCGGAATAACGAAATAACTTACTGTAATTCAGTCATTAGCTCCATGGTGATTTTCATTTATACTAAGTTATGGGTTCACACCTTTTCCCACTCTCTTTGAACCTCTGTATAAACTACTCTCCACTTCTTTGCTTTTATATAATTACCTCTAATCATAGACATTATATATTATGAAAATTCAGTTGTCAAATTTTAATCTTTTATATTACTTTATGCCTAAGTTTATCCATAAATAAAAATCAAATCTCGTATTATAGCAACTAAAAATATTATAATACAACCAATAAACGGCCAATTTAATACTTTAATCTTATCTTCCTTTAATAAATCATTAGAACTTTGTGATACATCTGCTACTTCTTTGCTTTCTATAAATATATTACTATTATTAACTTCAGCTAATTTCCTAATAAGAAGGAAAATAACTCCACCACAAACTAAAGAAAGGAAAAAATAAAAGGTTACTGCTACTATTTGTGCTGCGATAGGTTGTGTGGTAATTGATGATTCACTTGTCAGTTGTTCAATTCCTCCAAATATATCTAAAAACTTCATTACATAATGAGCTATTATAGTATTGGATGCATTAACAATGAAATGTACAATCATTGAAGAGAATATAGACCCTGTTATTCTTACTAAATAAGCAAATATTATTCCAAGTACAAAAGCGTATAAAAATTGTTGTCCATTCATATGCATCATACCAAAAAATAGACCTGTTATGATAGCCCCTTTATGAATATTTACATTATCATATCCTTTAAGCACTATTCCTCTCATGGACATCTCTTCAAAAAGTGCAGGTGTTACAGCAATAACTAAAATCTTTACAGACAGCGGTATATCTACCATTACAGCCATTAGTTGTGATACATCATTAGGAAATACAAATTGTGAGATTATCGAAAATAACGATGCTATAGGCTGGATTAAAAACCCTATACCAATTACTATAAGTAATGATGAAAAATTCAATTTTTTTAGCCGTAAAGTTTCTATTATTGGTTTTCTTGTAATAATAAAATATATAACTATAGGGATAAAAATAAATAAAAATTCAGGTAAAAACAGGTACAAATACAATGGCATATTCATA
The DNA here is from genome assembly GCF_054819755.1 of Clostridium sp. DL1XJH146. Lineage (NCBI taxonomy): Bacteria > Bacillati > Bacillota > Clostridia > Eubacteriales > Clostridiaceae > Clostridium > Clostridium sp. DL1XJH146. The sequence goes on along the minus strand of NZ_JBTVVN010000019.1, from coordinate 4,001 downwards.
TTTTCCCAAATAGCCGGTAATGTATATCCACCTATTAAATATAATACCATTATAACTAATACAAAAAAATTAGACCTAAAAACTCTTCTATTCTCCATAATAAAAAATCCTTTCATATCTTATAATATTGATAATTTGATTGAATCAATTAGTTTATTTTAACATAAAAAAGAAAGATATGTAAAACTATTTAAGCTTTACATATCTTATACTATTAGTTTATTGTTTCTAATATTCCTGCAGATATTGCGTCAGCACATTTTTGTTGATATGCATCAGTTTTAAGTAGTTGCTCTTTTGCTGAATTGCTTAAAAACTCTAATTCTGTAAGTATAGATGGAGCATCTACATAATGATTGACATAAAACCCTCGTTCTTTAACCCCTCTATTAACTGATCCTATTGCTTTATACAAAGAATTATTTACATTTGCTGCAAACTGGGCTGAATCTGTTCTCCCATAATAATAGAAAGTTTCAACACCACTCACTGAACTAGTTGAACCCATGCTATTAGCATGTATAGAAATAAAATAATTAGCATTTGCATTATTAGAAATACTACATCTCATTGCAAGCTCATCTGATTTATTACTTGGCCAAGGCACATTATCACTCATTCTAGTGAACACTACTTCAACACCATTTTTAATTAATGTATTTGCAACCTTTAAAGCAACTGGCAATACTACATCTTTTTCTTTTACTCCACTTGCCCCAATTGCACCTGGATCATAACCACCATGCCCTGGGTCTATCGTTACTTTTATATTCTTTATACTAGTAGGCAATACTTGTAATGCCATTACTACTTCCTTTGCATTACTCTTAGTTGTTCCTTTTATTAATTGCAAACCAGCCTCACTTGTATTAACACTAGGAGAAGTCCAATTTACACTAGCTCTTACCATCTGCCCTTTTGAATTTGTTACTACTACATATTTTGGAAGTGAAAAAGCCTTTCCTTGAGTAGCTATTAATGAAAAATCTTCAACATTTGATACTGAATTATCATCATCTATAGGATATTCTGAAAATAATTCCTCTGTCGTTTCGGTATTTGATGGTTCTTCTGTATGATATGTTTCATAATATTTCATTACTCCTTCTGCTATAGCTTTTGCAGCCATATTTTGGAAAGATGATGACGCAAGAACTTTTTCTTCTGTAGGATTTGTAATAAATCCTAAATTAGTATATATAGCCACAGCATCAACTGTATTTAATGTTTTTAACACCTGTGCTGTTGTTCCTCTATTTGGTAGAGTTGTTTCTTCTTCAAATTCTTTTTGAACCAAAGAAGCTAATTCTTTACCTTCTGGACTTTCTTCTAAATAATATGATTCAGAACCAGAAGCTGTCGTAGACCAGCTGTTAGTATGAATGCTCACTAGTAAATCTGAATTGTTTTCATTAACAATCGCACTTCTTGCTCCTATACTTTCTGCTGCTGACCAAGATACAGTATCAGATTCTCTAGTATAAACAACTTTAAAACCAGCTTCTTCTAAAATTGTTCCTGCTTTCAATGCTACTGATAGATTAACATCTTTACCTTTAACTCCTGTGGGACCTACTTCATTACCAACATCATTGCCAGCTCTCCCAGCATCTAAACAAACTACATAATCAATTTCAGTTGTTGTTGGTGTAGTTGTTGTTGGTGTAGTTGTTGTTGGTGTAGTTGTTGTTGGTGTAGTTGTTGTCAATGGGTTGTCCACAGTTGTAAATTTCATTCTACTCTCATTCTTTAAATTAGTTCCTTTAGTAGACTTTATTGTGTTTCTTACAATAAGTGTGTATGTTGTAGCATATTCATAACCGTATGTTGGGGTTATTTTAACTTGTTTACTATTTACTAATTCACGTTTTATGCTTATGTATGTATTATTCTCATCTAATATAATTATTTGATGATCATCACTTATACAGCTCATATCAACATCAAAATTAAACTTTATATCCCAACCTTTATTTAATTGGACATTAGTTTTTGCTGATAGTTCTGTATAATTTTCAGCTGCAAATGAAAAATTGTTGAATATACTTGTAAAAATAAATACAAAAATAAGTATGTATGCAATATTATACCTTTTTCTCAAATTATCCCCCCTCATATTTTACCTTTCAATTATATTTTATTTTATTAATCCATATTTAGCAATAATTTTTAACAAAATTTTTAAATGAAATTTAAGGAAATGCTCAAATTGTTACATTCTCTTTTAATATATACAACTATTTGATAAATTTCATGTATACATGGTATAATAAATGTATTAATATGTAATTTTAGGATTATGGAGGTTATAGTATGAAAATCACTTGGCTTGGCCATGCATCATTCTTAATGGAAGATCGTAAAGGCAGTACAATTATTACTGACCCGTATGATCCATCAGTTGGATATAAATTATTTAAAGGTAAAATAAATTTAGTTACAATCAGTCATAACCATTTTGATCATAATTACACTAATGAATTAAATGGAAATCCTACAATAATAGATAAAGTAGGTTTATTTAATAAGTTTAATATTTCCATTGAAGGTATACCATCTTTTCACGATCATGAAAAAGGCTTAAAACGTGGTAGTAACATAATTTATACTTTTAAATTTGACAATTATAAAATATGTCATCTAGGGGATCTTGGTCATCTATTAACGGACGATGATATTAGCAAAATAGGTGAAATAGACATTTTATTAATTCCCGTTGGCGGTAATTTTACAATAGCTGCAAATGAAGCCAAAGAAATCACAAAAAAAATCAATCCACATATTGTTATCCCTATGCATTTTAAAACAGACAAAATTAACTTTCCTATTGATGGTGTTGAAAAATTTTTAATTGAAATGAAAAATGTAAAAAAAATAGATAGTGCTACTATTGAGATAAATGACAAATTAGACGGCTATAATAGAGTATATGTACTTCAATACAAACACTAACTTAAAACCAATGCACAATGCACAATTTATAATGAGAGTTTGATTGACCCTCATTATATTTGCTAATACATATTAGATTATTCCAAATGTGTAAAGTATTCCGAAAATAGTAATGAGAATTCCACTTACTTGATGGAAGCGATAGACTTTATCACCCCATAATATCTTTGACTTGGAAACTAATAAACGATAAATAAGAAAATCGCTCTTTAGACTCCCGCAAACTAAAAGAAATAATCCTACAGCAATAATTAGGCTACCCCATAGTATTGTCATCTTATAACCTCCTTTAATAAAAAAATTAATAGCCGATTGCAGAATACTGCAATCGTTGCTTCTACTATCTTTTAGCCGTTAGGCTTTTATATTTTCCTCCAATGTGGCATTCTATAAATAGCCCTATCTATAAAAAACACACAAAGGAGGACAATAACATGTTTTGTCTTAATAAAAATAAACAACTTAATATTTTTGAACAAGTATCTGAATTAAATGATTTAACCACCAAACAACCTACCGGTTTTTTAGATCTGCTTCGTAATAATTTTGATCTTAATACTTTTATACCTGAATCTTTTACCAAAAATTATTATGCCGATTTAGGCAGGGAACGTAAGTATTCCCTTTCTTCAGTACTTTCAGCTTTGATAATTATGCAAATATTTCATATACCCACAACTGTTTTATTGAATCTTTTTCTTGTATTTTCTACCGAAATAAGAGAATTCTGTGGTTTCAATGATACTATTCCTGATGAATCATTTTTCAGTAGATTTAAAATAACATTTGAAAGTGATATTGGTAATTTATTTGATGCAATGATCCCAAATGTTATTGATATTTGTGAAAAAATAAATGATGACCTTCCAGACGATTCTCCTGTTAAAAATCTAAATTCTATGCTAATTTATGATACTTCCGGCTTAAAACCAAGAGTCAAAGAAAATAATCCTAAGACACTTGTTTCAGAGATTAATCGTCAAAAATATTATGCAAAAGTTACTAAAAATGAGAAACATAATGCCTATGCTGCCGCATATAAAAATATG
>NZ_JBTVVN010000184.1:0-235 GCF_054819755.1 Clostridium sp. DL1XJH146 | reverse complement strand
ACACCCACTCCCGATGCTTTTGTTGCATCTGGTGCTGTGTTAGCAAACACTTGTCGGGCACTGTCAGTGGTGGCACCCGAAAGATAAAATGAGAGCTTTTGTTCGCTTGAGCAATATACGCCAAGGGGTATTTCTGCGCTTCCAGGAAAGTCCGGGAGATCCACGGTGACATTACGACTATCAACGGTGCAGCCGCCTGTTGGCATAACAACATTGTTATTTGAAATAATATTCC
>NZ_JBTVVN010000183.1:0-235 GCF_054819755.1 Clostridium sp. DL1XJH146 | reverse complement strand
CTCGCTTCCAAGGCCGTTGGAAGGTCCAGGGGCCCAAGTGAGTGTACCCATTTCCATTTTCCCCATTGGTATAGTCATCATGTTGACATGTATTAACCCGTCCTTTGCTTATTAGGGCCTCTTCTTCCTCTGTCTCTAAAGTCGCTCCTACTGATGAGTCTGGCTCCCAGCAATAGGTGTCTGCTGGCCTCAATGCCGGCGACCTGCCTCCGCCTGCCACTGTTGAGGCGGTGCC
>NZ_JBTVVN010000182.1:0-237 GCF_054819755.1 Clostridium sp. DL1XJH146 | reverse complement strand
TGAAAAGGCGCGAGGTGGCCCGGGCGGCCCGGGACTTCGCCCAGGCCGACGCCCTGCGCGACGAGCTGGCCAAGGCGGGCTGGAGCATGGAGGATACGCCAAAGGGAGCGCGCCTCTACGAAACCTAGCAGACCGCTGAAAAGCGGCGATCTGCTGCGTCGCTTCGCTGCTGCGAAAACTGCAAAACCTCGCGTACGGGGAGTACAGCTCTGCTCTCAATATCTGTAAGGCTCGAAG
>NZ_JBTVVN010000181.1:0-238 GCF_054819755.1 Clostridium sp. DL1XJH146 | reverse complement strand
GATACTCCGTATTTTAACAGGAGGATATTTATTTTTCAACACTTAAAAAGTCTTAATATAGGAATGCTGTGCATTGTATATTGATTTTATGATTTTTTGTAATACAAATGATACAGAAATAATTAGATAAATATGTTATAATTTTCTATAAAGACATTAAATATATTTAGGTGATTGTAAAATTACAAATATAAAAACTGTGGATAACTTTTGAATTTTCAAAGAAATTGTGAAAAAA
>NZ_JBTVVN010000180.1:0-238 GCF_054819755.1 Clostridium sp. DL1XJH146 | reverse complement strand
GTGGTGGGTATAGCTCAGTCGGTAGAGCGTTAGATTGTGGTTCTAAATGCCAAGGGTTCGATTCCCTTTATTCACCCCAATGGTGGGGTATTGCCAAGCGGTAAGGCACAGGATTTTGATTCCTGCACTCGCTGGTTCGAATCCAGCTATCCCAGCCAAATATGATTCACTAGCTCAGTCGGTAGAGCACTTGACTTTTAATCAAGTTGTCCGGGGTTCGATTCCCCGGTGGATCACC
>NZ_JBTVVN010000179.1:0-239 GCF_054819755.1 Clostridium sp. DL1XJH146 | reverse complement strand
CTGTTTTGAGAAAGTTGCGTAGCGTCAAACTTAACCTACAATTAATATTATATTAGCGGTATTGGTTATTTAAATTTTAAAATATTTTTTTATTTAAAAATATATTAAAACAATATTTTTTTTATTTTTAAAATTTATTTTTTACATCATTACATCACAATTTTAAAAAAATTAATTTGAAAAAAATAAAAAAATTAAAAAGCACTTATTTAATGCAAAAAGAAGTGCCCATCTCACCC
>NZ_JBTVVN010000178.1:0-241 GCF_054819755.1 Clostridium sp. DL1XJH146 | reverse complement strand
GAGGTCATTTTGTCTGATGCGTGTTTGCGAATGGCGAACTGCTCTCAGATGGCAACACTTGTTTGTTTCTTAATTGTTTGCACCTATTGCAAACTGTGCGCCAAAATAGGAAAGGTACATATTAAAATTTGTGGAGTGATGCAGAATTAAGAGGTATTTGTGGAGGTAATTATACTTTACACTCTGCTTTTTTGTTCTGGTGCAGAATTACCTAAGGATGTGTTGAGGAAGTTGCTGTAAA
>NZ_JBTVVN010000177.1:0-242 GCF_054819755.1 Clostridium sp. DL1XJH146 | reverse complement strand
GTTGCTTTTGCTTCAGCTCCTCGTGCTGTTGCGCCTCCATAGAATCTGCATCCTCTTTGATGCGGTCTACAACACCAGCCAAAGCCTCCTTGGCGTTAACATACGCCAAAGCTTGCTCTTTTTGCTCATCACTCCAATCGTCACGCGACATCACAGCTTCTTTTGCTACAGTAGGGCTATCATCAAGGATCTTAAAATCTTCATCCGTCGCAAATGATAGCTCACCTCGTAGCTCGTCATGC
>NZ_JBTVVN010000018.1:0-73281 GCF_054819755.1 Clostridium sp. DL1XJH146 | reverse complement strand
ATCGCTCGACTTGCATGTGTTAGGCACGCCGCCAGCGTTCGTCCTGAGCCAGGATCAAACTCTCAATTTGAAAAGTTCAATCTTTACTCAAAAATATATTTATTGACTGGCTTAAATCTCTGTTTAGTTTTCAAAGATCAATACTCTGTTGCTTTGTTTTAGCAACTTTTACATCATACCATGTTTGAAACTATTCTGTCAAGTAAAATTTAAAAGTTATTTAAATTTTCTGATTAATAATTTCCTACTGCCAGACCGAAGTATTTCGGCGACTCGTATATAATATCAAATATAAAAACCATTGTCTTTTCACTATTGTTTATATAGTTAAATTAAATTCATATTACAAGCCTTTTCAGCAATTATCTGCTTTTTTCTCATAGTGATACGCCACGATAAGTTTCCTTGATAATTCTTTGTTTTCATCCGACTATGTTTTAAATATAGGTTAGTTTATAAATTATTATTTATATTAATACTTACAATCAATTTGCGATTAATTAATACCGACAACTCATGAACTACATAGAATATAAAAAAAGAATACATGATAATAAAACAATATATTCTTTCTTATATCCTAATTTTATAAAAACAATTACTTATAATAATAACTTTTATTATATTTTAAACCTTAGTACATAAAATTTTCACCATTATGATACTATTGATAATACAGGTTTATAATCGGATGACCTTTCTACCCCAGCTTGAGTCATTTTAAATGGTTCTAATATATTTTCCAATTGAATTTTATCAAGAATACCTTCTCTAATGACTATATCCTTAACAGACTCTCCAGTTTTTAGCGCAAATTTTGCTATTTCAGCCGCTTTTTCATATCCAATGAAAGGACAAATTGCAGTAATTATTCCAACGCTATTATCTACTAATCTTGAACATACCTCTTTATTAGGAGTTATTCCTTCTATACAATTCTTAACAAAAGTTCTTACTCCATTAGTAAGCGTTTCTATTGAACTAAACAAATTATAAAATATAATTGGTTCAAAAGCATTTAATTCAAGTTGTCCAGCTTCCGCTGCCATTGTAATTGTAATATCATTTCCAATTATATTATAAGAAACTTGGCTCATAACTTCTGGAATTACAGGATTAACTTTGCCTGGCATTATTGAAGATCCATTTTGCATAGCTGGTAAATTTATCTCTCCAAAACCAGTTCTTGGACCCGAAGACATAAGTCTTAAATCATTAGAAATTTTCGACAGACTGACAGCACACGTTTTTATCGCTGAAGATGCATCAACAAAACAATCTAAATTTTGTGTTGCATCTACTAAATCTTCTGCTCTTATCAAATCTATACTTGTTACAAAACTAAGTATAGAGACTATTTTATTAAAATATATATAGTCGGCATTTAATCCTGTACCAATCGCCGTTCCACCAATATTTACACTTTTAAGTTCTTCTTTTGCTCGCTCTAGCCTTTTTATATCCCTATTAACTACTGCTTTATAGGCCATAAACTCTTGTCCTAATCTAATAGGTACTGCATCTTGCATTTGAGTTCTTCCCATTTTTATAACATCATCAAATTCATTTCCTTTGGTTCCTAGTGCTTCACTTAAACTTTTTAATTCCATTATCGCTTTATCTAATAATCTTATTGATGCTATTTTTCCTGCTGTTGGAATAACATCATTAGTTGATTGTCCCATATTTACATGATCATTTGGGTGAACAATAGAATAATCTCCTTTTTCTCCACCTAAAATTTCAATTGCCCTATTCGCTATAACTTCATTAGCGTTCATATTGGCAGAAGTACCTGCTCCACCTTGTATAGGATCTATAATAAATTCATCAAATAATTTTCCTTCTAGTATTTCATCACAAGCTAAGCTAATTGCCTTTTCAATATCCTTGCTAATAAGTCTAGCTCTACCATTTGCTATAGCTGCTGCCTTCTTTATTTCTGCTAGGGAATATATAAATTCTCTATTCATTTTATGACCTGTTATATTAAAATTTTCTGCAGCTCTTAATGACTGCACACCATAGTAAGCTCCACTTGGTACTAATTTTGATCCAATTGAATCTTTTTCCATTCTGAATTCCATAACAATACCTCCCATTTATAATCCCCAAAAATATTATAGATAAATATTAGCACTTTATAGTAAATTATTCAATATACATAGTAAATTACCGTAAACTATCTTGTTTTTGTTGAAAAAACCATGTTTTATTCTGTTTTGGCCTTTTTTTCATCCCCAAACCGAAATAATCACTACGTAATTTTATATACATTTTTTCTTAGTCTAAATTTTTTAGAAATCATTAAATAACAATGTGTAAAATTAAAGAATACAAGCAAATTAATAATAATTTTAATAATTTTAATATGATATCATTCACCAAAGGGTTCTTTAGTAAAGAAAAAAAAATAAAACCTCGTGAAGACACGAGGTTTTATTTTATAATATTGATTATTATTCTTGATAATTATCTAGAGTATTTTTTGCTTGCTGGCAAGCATTTTCAACAGCGTTTAAAGTTTGCTGGATTTGCTGTTTGTTTTGTGGTTTTTCAACTGTACTAACTGCTTGAGTTAGTTGAGATTTACATTGTTCTAATTCATTACATACTTGTTGAACATTTTGTCTTGCATTTTTACCTTTCATTCGTACTACCTCCATAAATTTATAATCAAATCTTTCACAGTGATAGTATGTTACTATTTCATAATAAAATACATTTTTTTCGGAAAAATACTAGTTCAAATTCTTTACCTTATTTTGTATTATTTATATTCATCATATAATTTTTTAAAAGCAGGTAAAGATCTTTCTATTTGATCAGTCTTAACGCAATATGATATTCTAACGTGTCCAGGGCATCCAAAATCATCTCCTGGTACTAACAACAAATCATATTTTTTTGCTTTTTCACAAAAAGCATAAGCATCATCTTCTAAAGATTTTGGCATTAAGTAAAAAGCTCCCTCTGGTTTAACACACTCATACCCAATTTCCTTCAAACCATTATATAATACATTTCTATTTCTTTCATATATTGATATATCAGCAGTTTCATCTACACATCTAGCAACAACTTTTTGAAAAAGACTTGGGGCACAAACATATCCAAGTACTCTAGCTGCACCACATACTGCAGCATACACTTCATCGAAATCTTCCATCTCACTTGGAACAACAATATATCCCATTCTGTCACCAGGAATTGATAGTGATTTACTATAAGAATAGCATACAAAAGTACTCTCATAATATTTAGTTAGATATGGTACTTCAACTCCGTCATATGCTATTTCCCTATAAGGTTCATCAGAAATTAGATAAATTACGTTCCCATACTCTTTTGATTTTTCTTCTAGTAATTTTACAAGTTTTTCAATAGTTTCTATTGAATAAACTACTCCTGATGGATTATTTGGAGTATTTACTATTACCGCCTTTGTTTTCTCATTTATTCTTTTTTCAAACTCTACAAAATCAATTTGAAAATCTTCAACATGTGCAGGAACAATGACTAATTTTGCTCCAGCCCCTTCTACAAAACATTGATATTCAGGAAAGAAAGGAGCAAATGTAATAATTTCATCCCCTGGGTTTGCAAGTGCATTAAAGCATATATTTATTGATGCTGCTGCGCCTACAGTCATATAAATATTGGACGCTTCAAACTCTGTAGTAAATCTACGGTTAATAGATTGAGCTATAGTTTTTCTTACTTCTAAATTCCCTGGTGCGCTAGTATAACTATGTATTGCTGTAGGTTCTTCTTCTTCTAAAATATTTATTATTGCTTTTTTCACAGCTTCTGGTGCAGGTACATTAGGATTTCCTAAACTAAAATCAAATACATTTTCAGCCCCAATTTCAGCTTTCCTCTTCATCCCAAATTCGAATATTTCTCTTATTATAGAGCTTTTACTTCCTAATTCATACATTTTATCAGATACCATAAAAATGCCCCTCCCATATTTAATTTGCTATATTTACGTGCATGTAAATCTATTCCTTAAACTGGACTAATTATACTAATAGTATAATTAGTAATCTTGATGGTTCGTTCCATTTCACTTGAAAAATCAATGTGCCCCCATATACCTATACTAACATCCACATGTGCCAATATCCCTATAGTTTTGTTCATTATATTATTCTTCCATTGCAATAAATAATTCCTCAACTGGAACTTCAAAAAATCTCCCCAAATTTAATGCTAACTCAAGTGTAGGATTATATTTATTATTTTCTATTGAATTTATAGTCTGCCTTGTAACTGATAATTGTTTCGCCAATTCCCCTTGTGTTAATCCCCTTTTATTTCTATGCATTTTCAAATTATTATTCATTTATTCCCCCATATTTTTATATTTTTTTGGTAAAAATAAAATTAATATATTTACCATAATTAACGGAATAAGTACAAAAGCCGCTGCTGAGATTAATCCAAAATGGTCTCCCAGTTTTCCGAATATAAAAATCCCTAAACCTCCTATCCCTCCGGAAAGCCCCATAATAAGCCCTGTACCCGTATTTATGTTATCAGGCATCAAATCCTGTGTGTACACTATATTCGCTGCATTAGTACAATTAAACACAAATCCTAAAAATATAAATGCTATAACCGCAAGAAACTTTGGACTAAAAACAATTAGTAGTACTACAAAAACAGCTATTACATTTGATATTTGTATTACCCTTTTGCTACCAAATGTATCATTCAAAAACCCACCAGCTATCGTTCCTGCAACATTCAAAAATAAATACGCAGAAAGTATTATCCCAGCAATTTTTATATCTATGTTTTTCAAAACCAATATTTGTATTCCAAAAGTCAAAAACGACCTTACTATAAAAACTTTATTTGTTGCTACAAATACCATAATAGATATCCACTTTAATTTAGTCTTATCAATCTTTTTATCTAAATCTTTTCTTTTATCAACTTTAGCCGGTATTTCTATCTTATGAATTTGCAGTGCATACATAATCCATGCCGAAATAAAAGCTATAATCATAAAATAAACCAACTTATCAACACCGTAATTCTCCACTATCGGTATAGTTATTAGTGGTGTAACTGATGCTGCTAGTCCTCCTATAGTCATAAAAAGCGAAATACTTTTACCCCTAGTTTTATTCCCAAGCATTGTAGCTGTTGCGCTTCCTAAAGGATGATATAAAGATGATGCTAAAGCCCCCATGAAAACTACTATTACAAAAACATAATAATTAGTAACTATTCCAGTTAAGCTCATCCATATTCCTATCCATATAATTGATAAAATCAAAAAATATGTTTTGCCATACTTATCCACAATACTGCCTATAATAGGCTGTGCAAAAGAACCGCTACTTGTGATCACAAAAGCTACAAAACCTTGTTGTGTTAAATTTAATGATAAACTAGTTGCAAATAAAAATAATATTGGTGGAATTAAGTTCATATAAAAATCATTGATAAAATGACCAAATGATACTGCTATAAGCCTCGTAAAATTACTTGTTTTTTTTTCGTTTCCCATTACAGGATTATTTGTTATTGTCTTCACTAAAATACCCCTCAAGCCTAAGATTTTATATCTTTTTATTAAAACATTTATATTGCTATTGATAATTTAATACTATATAGCATATATTTTAAACTATTTGCAAAGTTTTGTTAAGTAATTTTATCAATTTTTATAAATTAATTTGTATATTTATACGTCTTGTATGCCAAATTACGATTATTTCATCTCAAATAATCCCAGAATATCCTCTTCACTCATAGCTCCCAAACTTTCGCCTCCTGCTAATTCATCTCCCAATAATTCTGATATTAGTTTCTTCTTTTCTTCTTGAAGAGCAATTATTTTTTCTTCAATGGTTCCCTTGGCTATAATTTTTATAACCTCCACTACATTTTTTTGTCCTATTCTGTGCGCTCGATCTGTGGCTTGGTCCTCTACTGCTGGATTCCACCAAGGATCAAAATGAATTACTATATCTGCTGATGTAAGATTAAGTCCTGTTCCTCCGGCTTTTAAACTTATTAAAAATATAGAAGTTTCTTCTTCATTAAAGGCTTTTACCATTTTCATTCTCTTAGCAGAAGGGACTGAGCCATCTAGATAACTATAAGATATTCCTTCTTCTGTAAGTCTTTTATTTATATTTTTAAGAACTGAGGTAAACTGCGAAAAAACAAGTATCCTATGTTTTTCATTTATACTTCCCTGAAGAAGTTCAATCAAAGCTTCGATTTTACCACTTCCACCGATATAATCATCAATTAATACAGAAGGATCTAAACAAAGTTGTCTTAGTTTTGTAATATAGGCAAGTATCTCTAGCTTACTCTTTTTAAACTCCTCATCTTTTACTTTCTTTTCAATAAGTTCTACTGCATGATTTGCATAAGTTCCGTAAATTTTCTTTTGTTCATCATTCATTTCAACCATAAGTATTTTTTCTATTTTTTCAGGCAATTCCTTTAATACTTCCTTCTTTCTCCGTCTCAGTATAAAAGGTCTTATAAGTTTATTTAATTCCTCTAATACCTCTTTACTCTCATGTAATTTTTTATGATATCTTACACTAAATTTTTTCTCGTCATATAAATATCCTGGCATTATAAAGTCAAATATTGACCATAGTTCCATAAGTGAATTTTCTATAGGTGTACCCGATAGGGCAAATCTAGTTTTTGCCTTTATTTCCTTCAAAGCTTTTGCATTCTGGGAATGAGGATTCTTAATATTTTGAGCTTCATCTAATATGCAATAATCAAAATCTATTTTCTTGTATTCTTCTAAATCTCGCTTTGCTAAATTATAAGTAGTCACTATTACATGAAAACTTTCTATGTTCTTTAATATCTCTAATCTTTCCTCTTTTGAACCATTTGCCGCAGCAGCCTTTACAGATGGAGCAAATTTATTAAACTCACTAAGCCAGTTATATGTCAATGAAGTCGGTGCTACAATTAACGTTTTACTTCCTTTATTGGATAATATAAATGTAATGGCTTGAATTGTTTTACCAAGCCCCATCTCATCTCCAAGTATTCCACCAAAACCTAGATAGTCTAAAGTTTTAAACCAATTATAACCAATTTTTTGATATTCTCTAAGAGTAGCCTTTAACTCTACCGGTTCTTCAAATTTCAGATTCTCTATATTATTGAACTTTTCTTTTATTTCCTTAAGTTCATTTTTACCTTTTATAAATCGAAGATTATTTTCTTCTAGATAATCATATATAAAGGCACCTTTATTTTTAGCAATTTCTATACTATTCTCATCCATATCTATAGGTGAAACTACATCCAATAACTTTAAAAACTTTGCAAGTTCTAATTCCTCTAAATCTAGAAATTCTCCGCTTTTAAGCTTATAAAATTTAAGATTATCTCTAAATGCTCTTAAAATATTAGCAGTTTCCTGTGATGGTACATCCCCAATTTTAAAATCCATTTCAAAATAATTATATTTTCCTGATTTAATATCTCCACTAATTCCCTTTGCACCTATAGATTTAAGTCCTTTAAAATTCTCTGAATAATAAACCTCCCCAATTTCTTGAAGTTTTTCTATTTCATTTTTAAAAAATCTAAATAAACAATCTTCTTCACACATAAAACGAAATTTCTCTTTTATTTGTTCAAACCCTAACGAATTAAGAAGTTTTATAGTTGTTTCTTCTTTCTTTGAGTCCCTATAAATAATCTTTTCCTTACAATCATCGTATATATTAAACTCATACTTTCCGTACTTCACTTTTAATATTAATGTAATTTCCTTACCTTTTTGATCAAAATAAAAATTAAATTCACACTGATCCATAACTACTTTATTCTTTATCGCTTTAGATAAAGAAACATGAGTAGCAATACTATTAAGGTCTGGAATCAACCTTCTTAATATAGTATCTTCCTCTCCTTTATCCATAGTTACAACTTTTGCTTCATTAAACACTTGAAGATATGGACTTAATTTGTAGCAAAATTGGTACTCTGGTAAATATATTGACGTTCCATAAAGATATACATCATTTTTATCCCCTAAAACTATAGGCATCCCCTCAGGCGATTTCAATATATAATCACCTTTTACGGTCTTTAAATCAAAATTTATAGGAGGTGCCTGCAATAAGATTTCAGTGTCTACATCTCTATTAAAAAAACCATCACTCAAATAAACTCTATGGTCTTTTATTATTTCAAAAAATTCTCTAATTAAATATTTAGGTATATTTATAAATTTACCATTTATAGCGTTATATTCCCTCCTATTAACATACTTTTGTTTTCCATTTATTTCTTTAACTTTTTCTATAAAGTCAATTAATCTTTTATCCTTTGTACTTAATCTTTGATTTTTTATATCAAAAGTAAAATTCTTACTATATTTCACTGGAAATTTATTATTATACGAAACAATGAAGTGTTCTAAATCTTTTAAAACATAAAGTGTCTTTGATAACATAGCTTTAAGTCCAATCTTAAAATAAGCCGAAATATTATGATCCCACTGATTTCTATTTATATAAATATCCAATCTGATTTCATCCTTATTTTTGTCATCTCCTATAAGCATCGATAAAATACTATTTTTTTCTTTAAATATAGTAGTATCTACTACTTCTAAACTTTTAAAAAGAGGAAGCTGAATCAATTGATCTAAAGATTTATAATAAGTAGCCACTAAATGCTTACAGCAGTAGTTTTTTTTCTTAAATTCATTGTTTTCATAATCCAAACAGCTACAATATGTAGAAAAAATACTCTTGCTATCCTTATCAATCTCAATCTGTGTTTTATATTCATTAAAAAGATTTTCAGAAATAACATTACCTTCTATATAAATAAAATTATCTTCGCTTGTAATCTCTATATCAGATACTAAATCATTATTAAGAATTCTCTGACCCTTTGCATGATTTTTACCGCTAGTATCTTCATTAAACATTTGTAATAACTTATCCTCACTTATCATATTCTCACCCTATCAATATAATTTGAATTTACTCTTAATTATATCATAGATTGCAATATAATATTAAATTTAAGAATCACCTGAAAATTTATCCATATACATTTTTTTTGAAGAATATAAATTTAATATATTACCTATACTAGTATAAGTAATAGATTAATAATACGAGTAGTGATACATTGTGATGAAAACTATAACATCCAATAAAAAGTACCAAAAATGTATTGATATTTGTTTAGATTGTGCTCAAACATGCGAATGGTGTGCAACTTCCTGTTTAAATGATGCAGACGTAAAAATGATGACTAGATGCATAAAGCTAGATAGAGATTGTGCAGACATTTGCCTTGTAGCTGCTCAATTTATGGCTAGAGATAGTGAGTTTTCAAAAGAAATCTGTGCTTTATGCTCTCAAATTTGTAGAATTTGTGGAGAAGAATGTTCTAGTTTTCCACAAGATCATTGCACAAATTGTGCTGACATCTGCAATAGATGTGCAACCGAATGTGAAACTATGTCTAAATAAATTAAAAAAAGTAACTAGATTTGTGTAAATACAAATCTAGCTAGTTTTCTATCCTTGATTATAAAAATTAACGGGTACTTCAACAAAAAAACTACTACCTTCATTTTTTATTGATTTTACTATAATGTTACCCTTTATCATACTCAAATTTTCTTTTACAATATATAAGCCAATCCCTTCACCCTTTATGTTTATAACAGCATCATCCCTGTAGTACGCATTGAAAATATTATCTATATTCTTTTGAGCAATACCAATACCATTATCTTGAATTTCTAAAATCAGCTTATCATTGTAAACTCTATAACTCACTCTTACATTTCCATCGGTATTAGTATATTTATAAGCATTTGTAAGTACATTATAGATAGATTGACTTAACTTATACTTATCTGTTTCCATACTTATTTTTCCATTTGATACCAATTCTAAATTGATACCTTTCTTTTCAAACTGAGTATGCAAACCTACTATAATTTGTTTAATAAGTTGATTAAACTCAAAAGGTTCAATCATTACTTCAGAAACATCGCGAATACCATCAATCATACCACTCATATTAGAAATAATTAATGTAATATTTTCTATTTGATTTTGACAAATAGATATCTCTTCATCTGTCATTTCAACGATACCATCTTCCATTGCTTCTAAGTGAGACTTCAAAACAGTAAGAGGTGTTCTAGTTTGATGTACCAATTCATCAATCAAACCTTTCCTATTTTTTTGTTTTATTTTAAGACGTTCATCTAATGATTTTAAGCTTTCTCTTATAGTATTAATCTCAGTAATACTTGTTTCTTCTGGTTCCCCCTTACTACCAAAATCAATATTTAGAGCCATATCAGCCGTATCTTTTAATGCCTTACCCATTTTCTTGCTTACAAAAATACCAACCACAATCGAAATTGTTATGGCAATAATGACTGCATAAAGACTATTCATAAAAAGTGTAGACTTAAACATACGAGCCACAAAAGAATTTTCTGCTGAGCTGTATCTTGTAATGCTCAGTATACCAATAGTTTCACCTTCACTCTTTATAATATATTGGTCTACTTCATCTTGGGTACTATTCCACATATTCTTCATCATTTTACCATTCATCATCATTCCTGACATATCATAACTATCGTTAACATAAGCAAGTATGTCCCCATTAGAATTATATAGTTTAATACCAATAATAGGATCATTTAAATGATTTTCTAGTTCAATTTCCATTTGAGTATAAGATACACTTTCTTCAAGCAAAGCTTTTTCAGTGTAATCAATAATTTGGGACAAATGGTTTTCATAATTTTCTGATATGTATTCATTAAAATATCTGTCTGTCAATGAAGTTAAAATAAGAGTATTAATTGCGATTGAAATAATTGCTACTAATGTTAAAATCATTAGCCATAGTTTATTAATACTCATTACTTATCACCCCCAAAAATATAACCCGCTCCATACTTTGTAATGAGTAGTGTTGGCTTTTTAGGATTTTCTTCTATCTTTTGACGTATTCGCTTAATATAACTATCTATATTACGGTCAAACCCTTCGTAGTCATATCCAAAAGATAAATGCATAAGTTGTTCTCTCGTTAGAACTTGACCTTTATTTTTCATAAAAGTATGTAATAAATAAAATTCAGTAGAAGTTATGTTTATTTCCTCTTCATTTTTAAATAATCTCATAGCTTTTGTGTATAGCTTTAATTGTTCAATTTCTATGATTATCTCATCATTGCCATTATATAATCTTCTAAAGATTACTTTTATGCGTCGCATTAACTCTCTTGGACTAAAAGGTTTAATAACATAGTCATCTGCACCTATATCAAATCCTTTTAACCTATCAACTTCCTCTTGCTTTGCTGTTAACATAATAACTGGTATATCTGATATTCTCCGTATTTCTCTTAGCACTTCAAATCCATCAATACCAGGCATCATAATATCAAGTAATACGAGGTGAAAGGTCGTTTTGTTAAATGCTTCTAGTGCTTCAAATCCATTTTCAGCTAAGAAACATCTATAGCCTTCTTTTTCCATATATTTAATTACAATATGGCTAATTTCCTTTTGATCTTCCACTACTAATACACTAAACATCATCCTTTTCACCTCCTAAAAAATTTTACAATATATACCCTATAGCATACACTTTATTACCCTAAATTACATTAATTTCAGCAAAATTTCCTTTACTTCAATAAAATTGTATTCATTTCTCTAAGCAAAAACATATTCCTATTTACTTTTTAATACGTTTTTTCTACTTAGATATTCTTCTTCAGAAATTTCACCTTGTACATATTTCAATTTTAATTCATAAAGTATTTGATCATCATTATCTGAAAAGTTTTTACGTTTATTCCAAAGAATTAATGCTACAATTATAATTACAATTGCAAAACCAATCATAATTAAACTACTCCATCCTCCCATAATCCCATAACCAAAACATCCTCTATTTCCAAAATACCCTCTATTAAACATCATTTCTTTCTACCCCCCTATTGTTTTAATGCTTGTTTCATTTTAATATATGTTTTTTCATCAATCTCACCATTTGCAAATCGTTCTCGCAAGATATCTTCTGGTGGTCTCCTATTTGTTGTTAGTATATCTTTAGATCCTTTACCTTCAACTAAATAATAAACTAAAAAAGCAACTCCTAATAATATAAATATCATCATTCTAAAACCTCCTTTATTATTTATTAAATCTATTGTGCAATTAAAATGTGGCACAAATATGACTTATAAACATTTTGCCTATAAATAGACATCCAATAATCTTATTTTTTTATAACACAATATTTAAAATAGCTATTGCTATGAATTTATATTTTTCTATACAATAAAAAAAGTAGGTTACCCTACTCTCACTATCCCTTCATTCTATAATTTCAGCCTTGGAAAGTGAATCATTTACAGCTTCCTTATGAAAATATTATAAACGCATATATTGAAACTAAAACTCCTTTTGTTCCTTTTAATTTAACTCTCGTAATTGGTTTTACTTTTGCAGTGGTATAGCTATATTTTTTTCTTCCACGCATTAATTTCTCTAGAGCAAGAAAACCAAATACTAATAACATTAATAAAGCAGATAGTTTTATAGCAGAGTCTATATCACCCATAGCAAACCATGTTTGAAAAATGGCAGTACTAAATGTCGGTACTCCAAAATATTTCACAACTCCATAATCATTTAGCCCTCTAGTATCACAAGACTTACCCCACCAATAATAGACACCCTGGAAATAGGCAAAATCAGTCCCCATCTATAAAACTTTCTCAAAGGAAAATCATAAATTGATATAAGCCAAGCTAAGCTTGTTCCTATGAAAATAGTAAAAAATCCCGTGAATATTATTAGTATTATAGAATTAATTATATAATCTTTAAGTAAGTATTTCTGAATATGGGTCCAATTTTCATTAGGAGCATTAAAAATATTAATAAAAACATTAATATTGGGTACTATGATAAGTAAAATAAATAAGAAGCTCAGTAAGCTCCAAATATTTATATTTTTCCTAAGACTTATAATCTTAATCAAATTTCACACTCCCTGATAATGATTTTTATTCACAATAAATGCTATAATTGAAAATCATTATCAAGTCTATAGTTTTATGTACGGTAATAATAACCAATTACCTACTATTTAAAATAAATTCATAAATCAAACCTCTTTAGCTTTTACTTTATAGTTTTCTCTCAACGAACAAAAAAAAACACCTCTTATTTTACTAATAGGTGTTTTTTACTTATTTATCTTTCTTTAAAATAATTATCTAAATTATACTATTATTATCAAGATTTCTCACTACTTTATTTCCTACAATTTTATATTCAGCAGGATATGGTACTGCATCAAAAGGAATCGGTGTTTCGTATATCCTGTTATTCTCAGATAAATATCGCATGTGAACTTCTTCATATTTTTCACCTTTGCTTAGCCAAAAATAATCTTCCATACACATTGCCCTAGTTCTTCTGCATAGCTCCCAGAAATCATAATCAATTAATCCCATAACCTTCAATATTTCATCAATATTCGCTCTCTCTTTTGGTACTACTCTATCTTCAAGCCAAAACATAATATCCTCGTGAGTAGGTTTATAATTGATATTCCAATTTTTGTACGTATACATACCCAGCGGAAGATATTTTTTTTCTTCTATATTATCATATTTACTAAAGAAAAATTTTCTAGTATTTGTATCATAAGTGAGGTCTCCAACCTGAATATCTGCACACATCAATATGTACTTATCTATCATAATATCCCTCTTTCCACTAAATGATTATATCTAGTTTTTAATAAATATTTAATACATTCTATTCTATATATGGACAAATACTCTCCATATTTATCAACTATATCAAATAATTCTATCAATGGTACTCTTGGCAATTTAACATTTCCTATTAATTCTAATTGTTTATAATGCGATTCACAAAACGGCTTACACTCGTCTATCATTTCCCATGTTTCTATACTGTCTTGCTCTAATTCCGAATCTTGTATATCTGCATACATAGATAATCCATGGTCATACAGTGGCGCAAATTTTACTATATTTCCATCTTTAAGAATTACACTAAAATTTCTCAAATGTCTATCAATATTATTTATTAGAAAATCTATTACTATCATTCTATCTATATCAAGTTTAAATAAAGGAATTATAGAAATAATAGTTCCATAAAGGTTTTCTCTACTACTAGATCCTAAAAGTCTTCTTATACTCAATAATGATTCGCCATCGTTCAAAAAATCTTCAGAAATATTTACTATTGCTTCTTTATCAAATCCAGGTAATTTTCTTCTACTTATAGTATTACTTGCACATAAGACATTAAATCTATTAATTACTTCACTTGCTATACTTTCGCTAACTGGCTCTAATATTGAAAATTTATTTCTAAATTTTGCTCCAGTCTTTATAAAAACTTTTTTACCCTCAATATTGCCTACACACTTATATAACATTCCTTTTGATGTGCTAGTAAGACTTAAGTCTCTCAAATCATCAATCTTCATAAGATACTACCCCTTTTTTTAACTTAACTTCATTATATCCTAAAGAAAGGTTAATTAACAATATTTTTCCCATATTTTTACTGTAGTAAAAATTAATACTTCCTAATTAGATTTCTAAGCTGTCTTGATTCTTGTGGTACTAATTTTACCATTTACCTTATTCAAATTTTTAATTTTAAAGGTTGGGTCATAAACTCCACACTCATCCATAATTTCTTCAAGGACTTTAAATTCTTTTCTCTTAATTACTACTTCAATTTTATATCTCTTTTCTCCGTGATTTCCTCCAGCAACAAAATTATTAACAGTATATCCTGCTTCTCTTAATTTTTCTGCTACTTGAATCATCTTATCTTTATGGTTTAAAAATACGTCCACCTCAAGAATACCAAGTGCTAACCTATCTTCTATTTTACCACCAATAAAAACTCCCATTGTTCTACCAAGTGCATATGCAATTGTAAAACTAATACCTTCCGAACTATTCATTTTCCCAATAATTGTTGCAAAAATCATAGCATCTACAAATACTAAAAGATAAACCGGATTCATAATTTTTTTTGATATTAATATAGTTTTTAATGTTGCTAGAACATTAGTAAATGCCGTTATTAAAAATACACCTAAAAGTGCAAATATCATACTTTGTGTCATTAAAACATCTCCTTTTTTTTATGTTTGCGTAGTATCTCCACAGGAAATCTACATCTAATTTATGTCATTTATTATACAAGAAAAAAGGCTCTATAATTTATATTTTAACATTTTTTTACATCACACATAATTCCATGATTCCTTTGGAAATCTATAGATATTTTGCGTAAATACAAAGTTTATTTTCTAATCATTCAAATATTTTTAAGGGTTTTTACTACAAAAGAATATAGATATCTAAGCTACAGTACTCCTTAGATATTATAGGGAACGTATCTTTATAATAATTTCGCAAATAATGATAGGATTATTGTTAAAAACTAATTGATTATACACTACTTATATTTTCTAAATAACAAACTAACTTTTTAATTATATCACATTATCTTTCTAATTGCAAATTAATCTTTCTTATAATTTAATATAGAAAAGGACAACCTCTTTTTAAACTGCTCATATAAAGTATACACTACGCAGTTATCTTCGAAGGTTGTCCTTTCATCTGAACTTGAATAAAATTATAAAATAACTCTATCTGCTCACCTAAATTATTTTATTACTTCATATCTTTCATCAGATAATGCACCAATCGTATTATCTATCTCCTCATCTTTAACAAGAATATAGTCTGTATCATATGTAAAAATGGCAAATATGCTTATTCCTTTCTGTGCAAGTATTGTACTAATAGAAGAGAGAATTCCTATAAGTGAAAAATCTAATGGACCCTCAATCTTAAGTACCCTCCAATTTTTTTCACATTTCACATCACTTGGTATGCTATTTTCAGTGCATACTACAGATAATTCATCTGCTGTTTTTGTTATAGAATAAAACTCGCTATCCTTTGCCCATTCAGGAATCAGCTCGCTTTTATCTAATCTAGCAACTCCATATTTTGCTTCTAATAATTTCATTGTTAATATCTTTTCTGACATCTTTTATTCCAACCCTTTCTTTAGTGAATATTGATATTATTTTGAAAATAAATAAAAATAAAAAAAAGCCCTTAGAAATATTATTTTAATATCTCCCAGGCTTTTATCCTTCCGTGTACACATCAATCTGTGCGTTTTCTCTTGGACCTAACCAGTTATAAACTGTGGAACCCTAGAAAACCATTTCCAGCTCTTTAATTTTAATTATTTTAACATAGAATAGTCGTAAAATCAATTATTTTAAAGAAATCCAATACCTTTGAGTAATTCTTTCTTCATCTACAACTTCATTTTTTAACACACCACCACTTGCGATAACTGTTTTAGCTGATGCAATATTTTCTTTGTCACAAGTAATAAGTACTTTTTCAATATTCATATCCTTGCATTTCTCCAATGCTAAACTAAGCATTTCTTTTGCATACCCTTTTCTGCGTTCAGATTTTCTTATACTGTAACCAATGTGTCCACCAACTTGAAGTAAATATCCGTTCAATCTATGTCTTATGTCTATCATACCAAGCAATTTACCATCACACTGTCTTATCGCTAAATATGTAGATGCCGGTACAAGTCCTTCTCTTACTGTTTCTTCTTTTAAATTATCCCTTAATATAGAAAACCATTCATCAAAATCTTCAACTTTTTCTAGTCTCGCAGTACCATGTAATGTCTCCCCAGCTAATTCAAATTCATTTTTGTAATCTATTATTTACCTCTGATATTCTTTTGTCGGTAAAATTAAAGTTATTTTTTCCATAGTACCCCCTTGGAATTTTATTTTATGAAAAAAATTTATCTCCTGATATAACTAAGTTCAACCATCCCATCAGTCTCTTTTGTCTCAACAAGTCTAAGTTTAATTTCAGGATTTTCATTCAAATAAAGAGAAATACCATCACCTAAAATTGTTGGTATTATTGTGATAATGTATTTATCTACAAGGTCTTGCTTAATAAATTGATCAATCAATTTACCACCACCAACAATCCAGATATCTTTACCCTGTTGGTTTTTTAACTTATTAATAAATCCTGCAATATCCTCTGATATAAATTCTGCTCTACTATCCTCTTCACGTTTTTTCGTAGTTGCCACATAACACTTTTTCCCCTCATAAACCCAGCTATCAGGAGATAACTCATTAATAACCTGTTCATAAGTGGTTCTTCCCATTACAACAGTATCTATTGAACTATAAAAATCCTCATATCCATTGCTTGCATTAGGGTTATCCCCAACACCGGTTAGCCAATCAACAGCTCCATTTTCCCTTGCTATATATCCATCTAAACTCGTTGCAATATAAAGTATTATATTTCTACTCATTAGTTTATGCTCCTTTTATTTTTTCTCCACTTCTACCAAATCCTCAAAGAAAAATATCCCTTCTGTAACTTTTATAAAAGTGCTGCCATTATCGCCTTTGTGACTGTGTCCTTTTCCATTAACATATACAGTTTTTTCATTTGAACTTATGCCAAAAGAATCACCATCTTTTAAATGAACTACTAATTCCACTAAAGGCTCTTCTTCTTCTTTTCCAGGCTTATATAATAGAAAGTTAGTTAGATTTATTGCCTTTTCTATTTCCTCTATCTCTGTAAATTTTCGTGCATCAACATCTAGCCTAATATCAGAAATTTCAACATAAGAAATCTCTTCAATTTTAGGAACATTTAATATAGTGTTCAAAATAATAAATAAATTATTTTCCTTTCATTTTTAACCTATAAATAATATAAAACTAAAAATTATAATCAAAATAATCCTTCACAAAGTTAGCCATAGGATGTACCTCATATTCTACTCCTATATAATCTAAATCAGAATCATAAAAATATAAATATGCTATGCTTTTTTCCTCATCAGATGTTCCAATCATGCCAAAGGATTTGGGATATTTAGTATTGGACTCTTCATCTCCAGCCACTACTTTAAAATTATAACTATCTATTGAAAACTCATATTCAGGGATAAAATATTTACTTTCATCAAAAATCCCAACGACTTTCTCCTCTAAATAAGTATATTTTTCTAATAATTTATCTTTTTCGATGTTATATGTTTCATCATCATAATTTACAATTAGAGCAACAGAGTCAGATTCAAATACAATCATGGACCTATGAGTATATCTATATAGAATATCCTGATATTCCGGCAAATCTTCAAGACTCGGCATAACCTCTTTTGCATTTAAATCGATTTTTGATCCGGTGTTAAGATATTTTTTTATATTTGAACTTGACCTAGTGCAACCAGTAAAACAAATAACAATAGCAATCAATATAACAATTAAACCTTTTTTTCTCATATTCTTCATTTTTTCTCCCCCACTTCATTCTGCATATATTAATATCTTACTTTTGTGTTGTAGCTTATTGTAGCGATAATCTATGATCCACAATTTTTATACCTCCATCACCAATAAACTTTATTATCCTCCCTCAATGTAATCATCTTCCATTTATATAAAAATCAAATTTGAAATTCAATGTTTTTTAGTTCATTTTACTTCCTTTATAAAATAAAGCTTAAATGTACAAAATCAGTAATGATATAAGGCGCATTAGCATAAAAAAATAGCCATATTATAAATAGAACAATAAGCCAATTAGTCTTCTTTACTCTAAAATACATAGAATTCATTTTCATAGATAAATATAACAGAACAATTCGTTGTCTATATTTTAATCTATTTCCAATAATTTGTTAAGCACTTTGAATATATCATTCTATTTTTAGCATATATTTTGTCATTTATTTATTTTAACTATAAAAAAATAAGCAGAGAAATCAATCTCTACTTATACATTATTAATATTTACCAAATTCACCATCACTTAATTCTATTCTATTAATATTTTGATTTCCTTTTTTAATTTTTTTCACTTTTTTAGATTTACTATTATCATTCATATTATCTAGCATTTTTAAAACTTCTGGATTAAAGCTATCCATATTATCTGTATTTGAAATATCATTTTCCTTTAATTTGAATCGGCTAACATGTTCTCTTAACATCTCTGCTTGACTTGATAGTTCTTCACTAGCTGCTGCTGTTTCTTCTGATGTAGCAGAATTGGTTTGCACTACGTCAGATATTTGAAGTAATCCATTATTTATTTGATCAGCTGCAACTGCTTGCTCATTGGATGCAGTTGAAATATTTTGAACCAAACCCGCTACCTTTGTAATACCTTCTACAATTTCATTTAATGCTACTGCAGTTTCAGAAGCAATACTCGTTCCTTCTTCTACCTTATTTATCGTACCTTCAATTAATTCTGTTGTTTCTTTTGCTGCATCAGCAGAACGCCCAGCAAGATTTCTAACTTCCTCCGCTACAACAGCAAACCCTCTACCATGTTGTCCTGCTCGTGCTGCCTCAACCGCTGCATTTAAAGCTAATATGTTAGTTTGGAATGCAATATCATCAATTACTTTTACTATCTTTGAAATATTTTTTGATGCTTCATTAATTTCATCCATTGATTTAAGCATTTGCTTCATTTGCTTATTCCCATTTGAAGCATTTTCTTTAGTAGTTTCTGATATATCTTCTGCTATCTTTGTATTTTCAGCATTTTGTTTAGTTTGAGAAGTTATTTCCTCCATAGTAGCAGTCAATTGCTCAACAGAACTAGCTTGTTCAGTTGCTCCCTGAGATAAAGCCGTACTTGAATCTGCCACTTGACTAGCACCCGCTGAAACTTGTACTGATGCCACATTGATATTCGAAAGAACATCATTCATATTACTTGACATACTCTTAAATGCCTTTGCTAATTTTCCAATCTCATCTTTTCTATCAACATCAACATCAATATCAATGTCCAAATCACCTTCTGCAAGAGAATTAGCAGAATTTAAAAGTTTATTTATTGGATTTGCTATGGATTTACTCATCAAAAGAGATATTATAACTCCCACAATAATTGCTATTATTAATATAATAAATAAAATTATACTAGTTACTGCAAATTGTTCATTAGCTTCAGTACGCTTAGTTTCAACCATAGTATTTATATCATCAATATAATTTCCAGTCCCTATTACCCATCCAAAGGGCTCGTACAATTTAGAATAACTTCTTTTTGGTTTCGCCTCAGTTTCACCAGATCTTGGAAAATAATAGTCTGTATATCCTCCACCATCTAAAGCCACTTCAATGATTTTCTGTACCATTTTATCTCCATTTGAATCTTCTAAATCGATTCTATTTGTTCCTTCTACATCTTTATTCCCTAAAAGAACAATATTATCACCTTCTACGGTATCTGCCCAAAAATAAGTTCCTTCACCATAATTAGCACTTCTAATAGTATCTGCAGCAATTAATTTTGCTTCATCTTCAGTAAGTACTCCAGTTTCTATTTTACTATAAATTCCATCTAATTGAGAAACAACAATTTCTACCTGACTTTTAATCATAGTATCATAGTCTGTCCTTAACTGAGTCTCCATTGAAGTGATACTACTATCATTACTTTTCTTTAATGAATAAAAAGATACAGCACTTAACATAACAGATACTAGTACTATACTAAAAACGACTATAGATATTATTCTACTTTTTATACTCTTCATTTGATTATCCCCCATCATTAGTTTTTTTATCATTGCTTTTTCATAATAATTATTAATTAACACACATTACTTTAAGTAATATTTTAACATATTCTCTATAAACCTTCAACGAATTATTATGTTTTTATAAGTACAATTATAATTTTCATTAAAAACGTAACGGAATATGTCGATTACTATAACCTGCTTTTTCTTAAGTTTAAATTGTGATTTTACCTTTTTTTCATTTAAGTCGTTAATTTCTGCAACTACTCTACAAGGTAATCCTGTCATATCACTAAAATTAATTGGGTATGTATTTACTGTAAATTCAGTTATCTTTCTTTCATTTAAAACTTCATCTAAATTACAGAGATTTTCAATAATAAATGTACCTCTATCAGCACAATATTGATCTTTAGGTGTATGTTCTGCTCCACATCTTACTCCCGCAAAGTCAATCCCAATAATTGAAACTTTACGTTCAAGTAATTTATCAATTAATTTTTATCACTTAGTTGCATTCCATACTGCTTCATCTTTTCTTTAATATACTTTTCGTTCTCTATTTCATCAAGAACTTCTTTCATTTTATAAGCCATTTTACTATCAAGAACTTCTATTTCTTTTGAATTTTTAATATGTATAATTAGTTTTATTCTATCTTGCTTACCTTTTTTCATATCTTGTAAGTTCAAATTATCACTCCTATTATGATCCATGTTATATATTACTCTATCACCTTCTGCATCATTAGTTCCTGAAGTTCCCCCTGTAAAATCAATAATGTTACCATCTTTCAATTCTATTCTATAATAAAATGATTCATCTACTGTACCAGTATATATCTCACTAACATCAGCATAAGAATATTCATTACCAGATAAATTAAATACGTTATGCATAACTATTTTATCTTCCATAATCTCTTATTTTCGAAAAAAATCTATCAAACAAAATAAAGAGATATATCACTGATACGATAAAAGACAGCCAAAATAGCTATTAATTACAATGCTATTCCAAAGTATAACAATAACTCAACCCCCTATCTTAATAAAAAATGACTCTATTAATCTAAGTAAATAGTCATAGTATTTTACGACCGCGACACAATTTAATAATGTTATAAACTAAATTTTATTTAGCACCTGCAAACTGTTGGCCCATAAATTCCTGGATTTTTTCTGTGATTTCTTCATGAATACAATGAATTCTTCAGAATTTACTACACTATCCTGTTGGACGGTATTATCAGATACAATCTTAGTAGTTTGCTCTTTTCCACATCCCATAATAGAAAACCCAATACATATGATAGATATCCATACAATTAATTTTTTTATAATTATTACCTCCCTTAAAATAATCTTGTTCCATAAATCATCCCACCATAATTGTTTGTATTTCAAAAACAGGTTAATTTTTAATTCATCTTAAATTACTGTTTCGTCGTAACTTTTGACTGTTATGTCGTAACTTTTTATTACAACAACACATCAAAAAACATAACAATTCAAGAATTCAGCATGATTTTTAATTAAAATTTTTATAGTTTACTTTTTCCCATCTATTTCAATCAATTCCTCTCCAATGTTTTTAGTTTATTTTACTTCCTTTATAAAATAAAACAATATATAAATCAAAAACAAGAAAACAGTAAATAAAGTCGTAAATGCTAAAGCAAATCCATCAATACTTAACAATATACTTTTTATAACTCCAATGGGATTAGTAAACACATCCCAACTATTTAATCTTAAAAATCTTCCAAGATAAATGGCAAAACTAGATAAAAAAGTGATCACAAATATTACAATAAAACTTTTCTTTTCACCAAACTTATCTATCAAAACTTCATTTACTTTGTACAATGAATACAACCCCATGAAAAAACCTGTTACTATAAAAGAAAAAAATAAAACAAGATCATACCATATTCTAATTTCTTTAATAGGCGAATAGACATAAACACCCTTTATAAAAAAATCAATAAAACTTAAATGTACAAAATCAGTAATGATATAGGGTGCATTAGGATAAAAAAGTAGCCATATTATAAATAAAGCAATAAGACAATTAGTCTTTTTTCCACTTAAATACATAGAATTTATTTTCATAGATAAATATAATGGGACAATGCAAAGAAATATATTCCATATAAAAAATAAATACGTTGTTCTTCCTGTTATAAAAATTCTCACAGCTAACAAAAGGCTACTTATTATTGTCAGCATAGAAAACATAAAAATTATTTTATTATCATTATTAGTTTTATACTGCATGTTTCCTCCTTAATTATCTTTTTATTATTCAACCTCATATTGCTTCATCTTTTCTTTAATATACTTTTCGTCCTCTATTTCATCAAGAATTTCTTTCATTTAAATAATTGATAAATATTTTTAACTACTAATAAAGCTAATTTAAATTCCATTATCCACTCTTCATATGAAAAATTTCTATATCCTTACTTTAATAAAATCATTCACATTATCTTTATCTTCTAATTTCACATAAATAGATAATTCTTTTATCTCACCGAATTGAAACCATTTAACAGGTTTATCTCTTGGTATACTAAATGTCAATTTATAATATCTACTTATTAGTATTTTATTTGGATATTTTTCCCATATAAATTCTTTTATATCATCCCACTTATATAGACTTCTTCCTGAATATACTCCATCATTATTGATTTGATTTTTATGTGCTGCAATGTGATAAAATATGATACTGTTCATTAAAAATAATATTCCAAAATAAAAATATTTTAATCCAAACTCAAAACTATATACTTTAATAGCTTCTCTCCACATATTATCCATATCTTGCGAAAGTATATTATCGATTTGCTGAATATGTTTATAGCTGAGCATATAATACCATTTAGTTAAATACTTTGGAATAAAAAAAGAATAATATTTAATATAACCCCCAAGAAATATTATCATTGAATATATCGAAAACATAAACCATATAAAAGAAACAACTATGTTATTTTGATTGAAGTGTTTTGATTCCATAGTTTCATTAATTTTTTTATCTTTTCTTTTTTGCACTATAATTAACGCCAAAAGCAAGACTGCTTGTACTATAATTGCAATAATAATCAATTCAAATATGCTTTCCTTACTTAACATCATTTATCCACTCCCCATTTAAAAACATCTTGTGTATATTTTAATGTATTAACTATAATTTGTTAAGTGATTTCAGTCTTTATATGCAGTTTAATCTATTTACTTTCTCAAATACTCTTATTATCTCAACAAAAACAAAACCCAATCTCCTAGAAGAAAGATTGGGTTTTTAATAAAAATTAAATTACTAAAGTGAATTTTATCAATTATTTCTTTTAATTGCTATTTACGATCTTTTACCATTGACATAAGTATCATACCTATATATTATAAAAGGAAGTGTGGTAATATTTTCACAATTTTACCATACTACACTAACTATCTTATAGGGGGAATACTCATATGAAAATCGCATTACCATCTAGACAAAATGTTATAGACAGCCATTTTGGTCACTGTGAATACTATACTATTTTTACAGTTGACAACAATAGCAAAGAAATAATTTCCGAAGAAACTATTCCATCGCCACAAGGCTGCGGTTGCAAATCAAATATAGCACAAACTTTATCAGCTATGGATGTAACAATTATGCTTGCTGGTAACATGGGTGCTGGTGCAGTAAATGTATTAAATAACGCCGGTATTGAAGTAGTTCGTGGATGCTCAGGTGCTGTTAAAGCTGTTGCTTTAAAGTGGCTTGAAGGAACTCTTTCTGATTCTGGTGACACTTGTCATGCCCACGAATGTGATCACTAAATAAATCAAAATTAATATACTATACAGAAAAAATAACCAAGAGTAGGAATACCTACTCTTGGTTATTTTGTAATACGAGATATAAATATAATTAACAGAGCTATTATTATACCAAAATCTGCTGGTCTATTTTTATCTCCTTTTTCTTTTTTTAGAAAAGCAATAAATTTTCCTATTATAAGTAAAACAAGTGATATGCCTATAAATATGTTACTAAAAAACGAGTTGAAGGGAACATCTATAATAAGAACTATAAATATCGGTATAACAATTATTACAGCAGCCATCAAATACAATATCCTATTCAAATTGCTAGTTTTTATATATAAGATAAAATCCAATTTATTAAATTTGATTTTCTACCATTCCTTTCTATATTATTATACAATATCATACTAGTTATTTTTTCTTTAATATATCTTTGCACTTTTATTTCATCAATTAGTTCTTCTCTCTTTTAAATACAAATACCATCATGGAACCAAATCCATCCACGCATTGAAAATTAACAAGTTCCCAGCCTTCTTTTCCATACTGTTTAAGTACTTTATTACTTTTCTTCTTTAAACTTTTTTCTGTATCAAAAACACTATTAAAAGTTTCAGTTGTATATTCCCACATAATTAACTTTTTTCCTTTATATAAATATAAATTCTACATATAGATTCTTACTTCCTTTAATAATTTATCACTCACAAACCCATATGTACCTTGAAAAACTCTCGATTTCCTTTTTACTTACCTTACAAGAATCAATAATTTTAAGATTCTCTTTTAATATTTCCTCGGTAATGTCACTTGACGAAACTAGCACTACTTTTTTTGAAATTCTTTTAGCATTTCTAATGATTTTCATTTCATTATCTTCAGTTGTGAGACTAAAATTGCCATATGGAAGGTCTACAATTGAACTATCAAAGTTTTCTTCTATATCTTGAATATCCCCAGTAGTAACCTTGCGTGGATAATCAAAATAACTGAGATTACCTATCGCACTCTCTGCAACTTTATTGTTTATTTCCCAACCTATAATATCATAGCCTGCAAAAAATCCTTCTAAAAGAACTGTTCCTGCTCCGCAACATGGGTCTATTAATTTCTTTGTAAAATCACCATTTCCAGCAATATTTAAAAGAGCTTTTGCTATATTAATCCCTAAAGAACTTGAATATGGATAAGGTTTTTTATTATGTTCTTTCCATATAGCATTATTGGCAAGCAAAATACCAAAATACCAATTTTCTTTATAAAAAGTAATACCAAAAACTATTTCAGGAGAAGAAAAAGAAGGAAACCCTTCAATTATAAGACCTATTTCCTTAGAAATTTCTTTTCTCTTCTTAAAATAAGGGTCATCCCTAAGTATCTCAAGATATACAACTTTAAAATCCTTTGCCTTTACTTTATCTTTTTTTATCAACTTAAGTATATCTGAAAAAGATGAAGTCTTGTATATAATCTCTAACCTATTTTTTATAAAAGGGCTACTAGACGGATTTATTCGTTTATTTGAAAAAAAGATTTTTTCCTCTAAGTTATAATTAAATAGTGATCTTAGCTCAAGAGCACAAAGCTCTTTTTCATAAATACGATAATTAACATTATACATGTATTGATTAAAATTCATTTATAAACACTCCGTCCTAGCTTTATCTATAATTTTCCTATAGATATCAATTATATATTGTTCATTTGAATATTCCACTAACCTATTAACATCAATCCATGCAACACCAGTAGTTTCTTCTTCATTGACAATCATTTTTTCTTCTTCATCAGCTATTAAAACATAGGATATATTCAAATGTAAATGAGAAGACACATACTCATCTCTTTTAATATGTCCATAAACAGGAAGTATATCAATAGAAGCTATTTTATCTGATTGAGGTATAATATTTAAAACTCCAGTCTCTTCTTTAGCTTCTTTAAGGGCAACGTATAACATATCACTATCACCATCTGCATGTCCACCAGTCCAGGTCCAAGTATTATAGATATTATGATGAATCATAAGCATTTTATCTAAAGATTTGTTTAAAATCAATCCTGAACTTGTTATATGAGCTATTTTGTTTTTTCTAGTTAATACCTCTTCATTAAATATGTTAATATACTCTAATATATTATTTTTATCATTCACTTCTTGTTGATTAGCCGGTTGATATCTTTGTATTGCCTCTTTAAAATTCATAAGTTTACACTTCCTTATATATATTTTACAATACTTTCTTAAAGCACTCAAAATATAATACTTTGTCTATATTTTAATATATCGCCAGGAATTTGTTAAGCAATTTTATTATTTTTTCCATATTTTTTAATATAATATATTTTTTTATATTACATGCTAAGTTATTACAAATTTTGCATATTTTTTATGTTACAATAAATTATAGTTTACAGATAAAATATTGAAAGGAGTATTGTTTATGTATAAGCCTACTACTAAATTTACAATTTTCAAAAAAAGTGAAGCTGTTTTAATTATACTAACTATTGTTTTATTTTGGTATTTAAATACCTATAACTATATACTCTTTCATACTTCTATTGAGATGTTTACTATCGTAATCAGTTTCAGCTTATTTTTGATTGGAATTTCTACTAGCAAATTTTATAGCAATAGTATTTTGACTCATTTTAGCTTAATTTACGGTTCTATTAGCATAATAAATTTCATCTATATTTTAACATACATGAATATTATTATATATTCATGTAATATAAATACTTTGATACAATTATTCATCCTCAGCAAATATTATGAAATCATAGCCTTATTGTTTTCAGTATATTTTTTTAACAAAAAGTTTACTATAAGAAAAATATTTTTAGTTAATTTTATCATATTAATTGTATCACTCTCTTCAATTTTTATATTTAATATTTTCCCTACCTGTTACATTCCTTCAAATGGATATACAAATTATAAAAATATGAGCCAAATAATTATCGTCTGCATCTATATGCTTATTATATATATTTTGAATAATAATGCATATGCTAATAATAACTTATCTCGTAACACTCTTAATTTATTTAATATTTCTTTTATTTTTAAGGTATTATCAGAAGTATTTTTTATTTTTACTAATAACATTTATAATAATTTTAATTTCTTAAGTGATATAACTAGATTTCTTTCTTTTTACGTAATATATAAAATTATTATTATTACAGTAATAACTGATCCCTTCAATAATATGTTTAAGGAACTAAATAAAAAAGCAAATGATTTAAAAAAAGCAAATGAAACAATTACTAAAAAAACTTTAAAATATAGAACTATTTTAGATTTTTTACCTCTCGGTATTGTAAAAAAAGAAAATGATACAATTGTTTTTGTCAATAAAGTATTCACAGAAATGTTCAATATTAATGCTAATGATAAAATATCAACTAATAATTTTATAAACAGCTTATATTCAAATAAATTATTAATGACTAACGATTCAAAAGAACTTAAATCTTTAGATTCTCATATAGAGAAAGAATTTTTAATAAATAATAAAAAAATAATTGCAGATATATCTACTTTT
This sequence comes from Clostridium sp. DL1XJH146, assembly GCF_054819755.1. Lineage (NCBI taxonomy): Bacteria > Bacillati > Bacillota > Clostridia > Eubacteriales > Clostridiaceae > Clostridium > Clostridium sp. DL1XJH146. The sequence continues at coordinate 45,179 of NZ_JBTVVN010000018.1, read as the reverse complement.
AATTTCGTTAAACCATGGGTAAACTCAACTACCTTTGTAATTAGAGATATTAGCTATAAAAAAAGAGAAGAAGAAATAATATCAAAATTAAAAGAAAAAGAAAAAGAAGATACTTTAAAAGCGGATTTTTTTACAAATATATCTCATGAATTAAAAACACCTATAAATGTAATTTATACAGCTCTACAAATGGAAAATATCTTATTAGAGAATAAAGACATATCAAAAATTAAAAAGTATAACTCTATCATTAATCAAAATTGCTTTAGATTAATTAGAATTGTAAATAATCTTATAGATACCACAAAAATTTCATCAAATTTTATGCATCCTAATCTAACTGTAGCTAATATAGTAGAAGTTATCGAAAATATAACTCAATCAGTTATGCTTCATCCTAAATATAACTATATTAATCTTATTTTTGATACCGACAAGGAGGATATTTACATTTACTGTGATATAACATATATTGAAAGAATTATATTAAATCTTTTATCAAATTCAATTAAATATAGTGATAATGGTTGTAATATTACAGTTTCTTTACATTCTAAAGAAACTGGTAAAGTATCAATTATAGTAGAAGATAAAGGCATAGGAATTCCTGACGATAAAAAAGAAAAAATATTTAATAAATTTGAAAAAATAGACAAAAGTCTCATTAGAAAAAATGAAGGTAGTGGCATGGGCCTTCATATTGTTAAATCTTTAGTAGAGCTACTAAATGGATCTATCACTCTAGAAAGTAGTATTAGCAAAGGTAGTAAGTTTTTTATTACATTTCCTACAGTTGAAATATGCGATGAGCTTTGTGCAACCATAGATGGATCTGTTAATAGACAAACTTATAATATCACCGAAAAGATAAATATAGAATTTTCTGATATATATTAAATTAAAATAAAATTTAGGAGCATATCACAGTTCATTCTGTGACAGCTCCTAAATTTTATTTATATAATTCTAAAATACATTTACTCTATAATTTAATCCTAGTAGTATGAATATTTAATAAAAATACTAATCAGAAAATTTACAGTACCTGCCAAGGATTTTCCTTTCCTTCTATAAATAAAACACAGCTTTTAATAGAAAATTCTACCATATCACTTACAGCTTGGTCTGTATAAAAAGCAGTATGTGGTGTAAGTGTTACATTAGGGAAAGATCTTAAAATTGCTAATTCTTTATGATCTATAATTTGACCCTTCTTCTCACTATAATATATGTTCATGTCATTTTCAACTACATCAAGAGCTGCCCCACCTATTTTCTTCTCTATAATTCCATCAATCAAATCCTTAGAACTTAGAAGAGAACCACGGGCTGTATTTACAATAAAAACTCCATCTTTCATTTTAGCTATAGATTCTTTATCAATTATGTGATAGTTTTCATCTGTAGCTGGTATATGCAATGTAATTACATCACTTTCCCTATATAAAGTATCTAAATCAACATATTTAGCATATTTTTTAACTTCTTCTTTTTCATAGAGATCAAAGGCTAATATTTCACAGTCAAAACCACTTAAATTTTTAATTACAGTTTGCCCAATTTTACCTGTACCCATAACCCCTACAGTTAAATTGTGTAACTCTCTTCCTCTGAAACCTTTCAAATCATAATCTTGCGCGCTACTTCTTGCCAAAATTAATTTTGTCTTTCTAATTGCCATAAGAATTAGCATAACTGCATATTCAGCTACACTACTTGGTGAATACGTTGCATTTCCTGCATGCATACCTAGTTCTTCAGCTTTTTTTAGGTCAATATGCTCATATCCTATAGTTCTTGTTGATATAAATTTAATTCCTTCATCATGAAACTTTTCAACTAACTCTGCTGAAATTTCTGTAGTAACTACACTGATACAATCATAGCCTTTTGCAAGTCCTGCATTTTCCATAGTTGGCTTTTCAGGTGAAACCCCAAGTTCAACACCATAAATACCACTAAACTCATTAAAATACTTTGCTTCATCTGCTCTTACACTGTACGCAAAAATCTTCATTTAAATTGTCCCCTTTTACTTTCGTTAATTTTTATTTTCTTATATTTAAATAAATATTATTTTAAATTATAACATTATCAGCTTAATTTTCAAAATTTTTTTCCACTTTATTGCTCTATTATAGCCTAAAGTGATAGTAAATATCAATAAACATATTCTATTGCTAAAAAAAATGCTAAGGAATAAATTCCTTAGCACAAGATTTACTTGTATAATTACCAAAATATCGTTATTCTATAATTGACACCTATCCATTGATAGGTGGGTGCTCTCAATGATGCATCTATCTCTTAAAAGCCGCCTTTGGGTCTCATAATAAGTCCATATCAACACCAAAATCTTGAACTCCCTTGCTCGAACTGTAGGTTCAATACAAGAATTGACGTATATCTCAGAAAAAACAATTGTTTGAATTTTCAAACTATTTCTCTATCTATATATAATATAGCAAACTTTCTTAAGTATATCAATAGCTAATTTGAAATTTATATTATAGGACATGCTAAATTGTTAAATCTCCATCGTTTAGAGCATACAAAAAAATATCCTCAACTTTTGTTCCATTGTAACTATCATCAAGTTTTGAAAATTTAGCTTTTACCTTTTTATTTAGTTTATTCATGTATCTAGGTGTATATGGAAAGTAATCCTTAATCCTTTGATAATAGCAATCACTATAAAATGATTTATTTTTTGCTATTGCGAAATATATTAATAATAAACAATTTTTTCTGATTAGTTCTTTAACTCCATTTATATTATCTATATTAAAACAGCCAGCTTTATTTAATAGGTCACAAGTGAAATTCACAAGCGCATTTGTAATATTATCTAGTGAATATTTCGTAGCTATTTGTGAAACAATGGTCATATGATTATTTTTCAAATCATCTTTGGCATCTTGAAGATCATCACAAAGCTGAAGTAAAATACCATATCCAAAGAAAAATTCAACATATTCATTAGTGAGAGTACCATTTGCCATGTACGCATCTGCTAATACAGAAGTGCCACCTTTTTCAAAGCTTATACCCAATATATCCATTTCGTAAGGTGCAGATATTTTTTCTTGTTTGTAAAAGCTCTCTTCCTGAGCCTTATGAATCATAAGTAAACTGTCATAAACAGATGGATACTGCTCTCTTACGTATTGGCTTTCTATTTTGGACACAAGAGAAAAAACATCCTGCTCATAGTTATTGCTAGCCTTAATTTCTTCACCTGTCAATTTTATTTTTAGCTTATTAGAAAATAACTTTTTATCATTAATCGTATTATTTACGTCATCCAAATAATTATCAGTATAAGGATACAACATACTATATCCAAAGACAGCTGGTGTTGTTTCTATTTTTATAGAAAGTAATAACTGAATGATATTTGTAATCCATATATTTCTCAATGCCTGTCCAATTTCTTCTATCTCAAGTTTTTCATTAAATACTTTTGCTTCTTTTACAAAGTGCTTTGTACTATTTATTAGATCTTCACTAAAAAGGATTTTTTTATCTTCTTCCGTAATTATATTAACATCTTTAATAAATTTGTTTATTAATTTTTGAACTTCGATTTTCCATTCTACTTTACTTTTTTCATCTTCTGGAAAGTTCCTAATCTTTTCAAGAAAATCTTCTATAAATTTATCTGTATTCATTTCATTTTTTTTCTTGTTCCAATAATTTATTTTTGGATTTAACTTCGGGAATCTTTTATCAATATCCCACCAAATTTTTGTATATTTTTGCATTAAGCCTTGAAGTCGTGCTTCTCTAATTGTTTCTCTCATTTATGTTCACTCCTTCTAAAAACATTGTAATTATTGGAACTAAATTAAGGAAGTCAAATTTGGCTTCCTTATAATTTATATAATTATATTCTAGTACCAAAAATTCTATTCTAAAATTTCAAGTTCTATTATCTTTATAAAAACAACTTTTAAATAGTTACCTTCTGGATATTTTTCAGAAATGGCAAAATCATTTGGAAGTTGATATTCTTCAGCAATTTGATATCTTTTATTTTTTTCTTTAAAAGCTTCATCTATAAATTTCTTGAATTTTGTCATATTAAAAAGACTACAATTAGTAGATGCTACAATTAATCCGTCATCTTCTGTAATATCAATAGTATTTTTAAGTAAATCTTTATAATCTCTAGCAGCACTAAAAGTATTTTCACTTGAAGTTGCAAAACTTGGTGGGTCAAGAATAACTACATCAAATTTTATTTCATTCTTTATAGCATGTTTGAAATACACAAAAAGGTCTTCCACAATTATTTCATGCTTTTTATAATCAATATTATTTATAGTGAAATTCTCAATAGTTTTATCTAGGCTTCTCTTAGCTAAGTCAATACTTGTAGTAGTTGCTCCGCCTTTTGCTGCGAACATTGAAAAAGCTCCTGTATAAGAGAAAGTATTGAGTACCCTTTTATTTTTTGAATATCTATTTCTTATAGCTTTTCTTACTTCTCTTTGGTCCAAAAAAACTCCTACCATAGCTCCATCATTAAGATATATTGCAAAATTAACACCATTTTCTTTAACTACAAGAGGTTCCGGTGCTTTTCTTCCTAGTAAATAACTATCTTCATCTATAACCATTCCGTTTTTCTTAAATCTCTTTTTTTCATAAATTCCATGAAAAGGCACTAGAGCTTTTATAGCTTTTATTATGTTATCTTTAAAAGCATACATTCCTTCACTATACCAAGTTAGAAGATAAAATCCTTCAAAATAATCAATAGTAAGTCCACCTATCCCATCGCCTTCTCCATTAAATACTCTGAATGCAGTAGTATCTTTTGAATAATAATATTTCTTTCTCTTATCTAATGCACTACGAATCTTATCATAAAAAAACTTATCATTTAAAGTACTCTTACTACTATTACTTAAAATCCAACCGTAACCTTTGTTTTGTTTCCCATAGTATCCTCTACCTAAAAAAGTATTCTTTTTATCTATAAGCTTTATTATTTGCCCTTCCTCTTTTAATTCATTTATATTTTCTATAGACTCTTTAATAACTAAAGGATATCCATACTTATATTTCTTTACATATTCATTTTTTATTACAAGAGTAATTTCTTTCATATTTACCATCCTAAACTATATTTATTGTATTTTAACTTCAAGTAATTATACCATATATTATTAATCCAATTTAAATCTATTAAAATGTTCTTTAACCTGATTTTTTAAATTATAATCACCTTTAAATGGCAAAAGAAATGATGGTTTTCTAGCTCTACCTTTCAATCCTTCAAATTTCTCTTTTATCTCACATTTCAACTGTTCAAAATAAATGACCTCTTTACTTTCTTCTGTAATTTCAATAATTTTCTTCATTCTTGCTATAAGATTAAATGAATTCACAACATCAACTAAAATAACTCCATATATTATTCCTATAAAAAGCGAAAATTCTAAATGTTCATATAAAAATTCAATTTTATTGTAAAAATAAGGATACAAAATAAAATAGAATACTAAAGATAATATTGTCCAAAACAAAGAATATAATGGTGCAATTAATCCCTGTATGTTAAATTTTAGTTCAGTATAATCCCATAATCTTATTTTATAATATTTAAGGAAAAATAGCCCCGTTAAATATTCGATTAATGTAGTAACCAAACAATACAGTATAATCTTAATAAAAAAAGCAACACTTAAATCACTTACAATATATAATAAACAAACTCCAAAACCATATAGCGGCAAAAATGGTCCAGATAAAAACCCAGGATTAATCCAATTCTTTGCTTTACCAAAATAACGCCTATAGACAACCTCAATGCCCCACCCCATAAGAGCCCCTGTTATAAATAAAAATAAATACTTCAAAATAAAAATAGTCATTTCTTCCACCTCAAAATTATTTTCTATTGCTAGTATCTTTACTAAAATCTATTCATCTATTACTTGTCTATTTATTATACCATTTTAAAAAAATATGTCTAAATAATTGTTTTCAACCCACTTTCAAAAAAATCTTCATATCCTAAGATACGAAGATTTCGATTTATTCTTTAAATTATTTGAAATCATTAAAGCTTGATCTAATTAGCTTTCTTTGAGACTTGTTTATATTTAAATTTCCAGTTATCACAGTATCTGCTATAATAACCTTGTAAAGAATTAGCTTAAATACTTAGCGAAAGGATGTATGATATATGTTAATTTTAAAGAAAGAAGATATTCAAAAGGTCTTTAGTATGAAAGATGCAATAACATCTGCTGAAACAGCCCTTAAATATCTATCTCAAGGGAAAAGTGATGTTCCCATAAGAACAAATCTTGGTATTCCAAAATTTAACGGTCAATCTTTATTTATGCCTGGTTATGTTGGAGATTTAGATGCTTTAGGTATAAAAATAGTATCTGTTTTTCCTGAAAATATAAAAAGAGGTATTCCTTCCTTACCTGCCAATATGATTTTACTAGACGGAACTACAGGCCAAATTTCCTGTATCATGGATGGTGCTACTCTTACACATATCAGAACCGGTGCTGCTGCTGGAGCTGCAACTAATCTATTAGCTAAAAAAAATGCAAAAATAGGGGCTCTTATCGGTACTGGCGGCCAAGCTGCAAGCCAACTTGAAGCAATGATAACTGTAAGGGATTTAGAGGAAGTTAGAATTTTCAGTAGAAATTATGAAAAAGCAGAAAAATTTACAAAAGAGATGAGCGAAAAATTTAAAAACTTCCCAACTAAATTTATAACTGTTAAGAGTTCACAAGAAGCAGTAACAAATGCAGATATTATTACTGCTGCAACCACATCTAAAGTACCAGTATTTGACGGAACATGGGTCAAAAAAGGTGCTCATATAAATGCCATGGGTTCTTTTATCCCAGAAATGCAAGAACTAGATGAATATATTGTGAAAAAAGCTGGCTGTATATATGCAGATTCAATAGATGCTGTTTTATGTGAAGCCGGGGATTTATTGATTCCTATGGGTAAGGGCCTATTAGATAAAGAACATATAAACGGAGAGATTGGCACTCTTATTCTTAATAAAACAACAGGAAGAACAGATGATGATGAAATAACTATTTTTGAATCTGTAGGAACCGCTGTATTAGATGTAGTTGCTGCATCCTCAATTTATGAAAAAGCTATAGAGAATAAAATTGGTTTTGAAATTAATCTATAATTTTTTTATTGAAGAATAATTTAATATAGAAAAACAACTTCACTATATAACTAAAAAAGAGAAGGAATAAATTCCTTCTCTTTAAAATACATATAATATTTCCAAAATACCGTTACCCTATAATTGACACCTATCGACTGATAGGTGGGTGTCCTCACTGATGTTTCTATCTCTTAAAAGCCGTCTTAGGGTCTCACAATAAGTCCATATCCACATCAAAATCTTGAACTCCCTGACTTGAACTGTAGGTTCAATACAAGAGCACACGCATATCTCAGAAAAAATCACTATTTATTTTTTTATATCGCTGTTTAAATATACTATATCAGATTTTACATCATATTTCAATAGTAAATTATTGGTGCAGATGATGGGACTTGAACCCATACGCCATTAATGACATAAGTCCCTTAAACTTACGCGTCTGCCATTCCGCCACACCTGCATTAATCAAAAATCACTCTTCCGATTAATTAATATTATACTACCTTATTTAATCATGTCAACTATAAATTAAAATATTGATAAAACAATTGTCTAAAAATACTCCATATACTTTTTTTATCTTCATAAATAAATTGATAAATATTATAGTTTACTAATACTTTTTTTATATATTTATCCGTTTCATTAAAAGGTATATCCACTAGAGTTTCGCCATCTTCTGATATCTCTTTATCAAGAAGCCATTTATTTACATTTCCACGTCCAGCATTATAAGCAGCTAATATATTCTCATTATTGTCCCCAAATTCTTCTCTCAAATCATTTAAATACCAACAACCAAATCTAATATTTGTTTCCGGATCTTGAAGCATTTCTACATCAAAATCGTATACTCCAATCTGCTCAGCTATCCATTCACCCGTCGATGGAGTAATTTGCATTAATCCTTTTGCATCTTTGTGAGACTCTGCTTCTACCTCAAAATTACTCTCAGCTTTTATAACTGAAAATACAAAATAAGGATCCAACTCATATTCCTCTGAATATTTAGCTACAAATCCATTAAAATATATAGGATAAATATTTTTCAAAATCATCTTGATATTCATAAAAAAAATTAAAATCAAGACTACTATTATTATATTCGCAAATCTTTTTTTTGATTTCATTCTTTCTCCTTAAATCGAGTCTTTATTTCATCTAATATTCTATTTAATTGTATTTTTGTTTGAACTAAATCTTCACTATTATTAATAATATAATCTACGACTTCTTTTTTATCATCCAAAAGCATCTGCGATTTTATTCTATTTATAGTATTTTCTCTATTCAAACTATCTCTAATCATAACACGTTCAATTTGAATCTCCATGGGAACCCAAACTAAAATTGTTGTATCCATGTCTTTTTGCATATCTTGCTCAATCAAAGTTGGTGCATCAATAACTACTAATCTATCACCATTGTTTTTATGCTTTATAATTCTTAAATTAATTTCTTTATTTATATAAGGAATAATTATCTTTTCAAGCAATTCTTTCTTTTCTTTGTTTGCAAAAATATAATTACCTAATTTTCGCCTTATTAAATTTCCCTCGTTATCAAAAAAATTTATTCCAAATAACCTCTCAATTGATAATTTAATTTCAGGATAGATATTCATAACTTCTCTTGAAATGATATCTGCATCTATAACAGGAATGTCAATTTCACGTATCATACTAGACACTGTACTTTTTCCACTCCCTATTCCACCTGTTAATCCTATTTTTATCACTACACTATAAACCTCACTTTTTCCTACATTTCATTTCTTCTATTAATTTTACTAAAGAAAAACTTTATTAATTCACACGTCTATTAAACTTATTTATTATCAATATCTCATAAAAGTATATATTAATCCCAATAAAATTCTTTAATCACAAATTTATTATAAAACAATTGCATTTTTTTTCAAGAAAAATATAAAGCATGCAATCAAATTTTAATTGTATGCTTTATATATATTTGTAATTACTTAGCATCATACCATGTACTGCCAATATTCATATCAACATCTAGAGGTACTGAAAGTACAATAACCCCCTCCATCTCTTCTTTTACAATTGCCTTTACCCTATCAACTTCATCCTTGACAACATTCAAGATAAGTTCATCATGTACCTGTAGTAGTAATTTAGATTTTAACCCTTCAGCATTAAGCCTATTATACACTTTAATCATGGCAAGTTTTATAATGTCTGCGGCACTTCCTTGAATTGGTGTATTCATAGCAAGCCTTTCTCCTGCTGCTTTTACAATCTTACTAGTGGAATTAAGCTCTGGTAAAAATCTTCTTCTATTTAGAATTGTAGTTACATACCCATTTTCCATAGCATCCTTAATAACTACATCAAAATAAGTCTTAATTTTAGGATATCTTTCAAAATATAACTCAATATATTTCTTTGCTTCTTTCCTTGGAATATTTAAATCCTGTGAAAGTGAATAAGCCCCTTGCCCATATACAATACCAAAATTAACGGCTTTAGCGTTACTTCTCATAAGTGAAGTTACTTCTTCCATAGGTACCTTAAACACCTCTGACGCTGTCTTTCTATGAATATCATCATGATGAATAAAAGCATCAATAAAATTATCATCCTCTGAAATGTGTGCAAGTACTCTTAGCTCAATTTGAGAGTAATCTGCAGATAACAAAATATTCTCTTCTTCTGGAATAAATACTTTTCTCACTTCGCGACCAAGTTCATACTTTATAGGTATATTTTGAAGATTAGGTTCTGTACTAGATAATCTTCCTGTTGTTGTAACTGTTTGATTAAAACTTGTATGAATTTTGTTGTCCTCGTCAATTACATTCTTTAACCCTTCAACATATGTAGAGTTTAATTTTGTAATCTGTCTATAATAAGTTATTTTTTCAATAATCGGATGTTTATCTTTAAGCTTTTCTAATACATCAGCATTAGTAGAATATCCTGTTTTAGTCTTTTTGATTACTGGTAAATCTAATTTTTCAAAAAGTATCTTTCCTAATTGTTTTGGAGAATTTATATTAAATTTTTCATCTGAATATTCAAAAATTACTTTTTCAGTATTTTCTATCTCAATTTTTAACTTTTCACCGAGATCATCAAGAATTTTTCTATCGACTTTAAAACCATTAAACTCCATTTCAGAAAGCACTTTAATTAAAGGCATTTCTACATTATAAAAAAGTTCTTCCATATTTGCTTCTTTAAGCTTTGTTATATACTCATTGTAAAGCGAGTCCATGTATGCAAGCTCTAATATATCTATTTTATCTTCTTCCATTGTATCAAAGGAATTAGTATTTGCAATATCTTTTATAGCATATGATTTTGTTGATGGCTCTATTAAATATGCTGCTACTTCAATATCAAATATTAAATTAGAAAACTCAATAAAATCCTTTCTTAATACTACAAAAGCTTTCTTAGCATTATGTGATATTACTTTTATAAACTCATTATTAAATATTTTTCCAAATAAATCAGCTAATATATCTTTATTTTCTGAAATAATTTGCTGATACATTATTTCATAATAATTATCATTATTCATAATATATATCTTTTCAAAGGATAATTTAGAGAATAAGCTTTCATTGTTGTATACAAATTTTACAATGACATTTCCATTTATCTCAGGTACTATTTTCTCTAATTTTTCAATTGTATCAATTTTTTCAACTTCTGGAATATCTATATTAACTGTTTCTATATCTTCATCATCTTCACTCTCAATCTCTTGCAATAATTCTTCTCCTGCATTAAATCTTTGCAATAATTTTTTAAATTCAAGTTTCTTATATATATCGATAACACCTGAAATATCGTAACTTTCTTTTGATTTTATCTCTTCTAAATTAATTTCTATAGGTACATCAGTTACTATAGTTGCTAACCTTTTACTGAGTATTGCTTGTTCTGCAAAATCAATAAGATTCTCTTTTATTTTTTTACCTTTTATATTATCAATATTATCTAAAACATTTTCTACACTACCATACTCTTTAATAAGCTTAAATGCTGTCTTTTCTCCTATACCAGGTACTCCTGGGATGTTATCTGATTTATCTCCCATAAGACCTTTACAATCAATGAACTCTGTTGGTGTTACTCCATATTCTTCAATCATCCTATCTTTATCGTATATTGTTTTTTCTGTCATTCCTTTTTTGTTAATAACTACCTTTACATTATCTGTTGCTAATTGAAGAGCATCCCTATCTCCCGTAACAATAAACACTTCAATATTGGCTTTTTCTGCATGCTGCGCTAATGTTCCAATTAAATCATCAGCTTCAAATCCATCTATTTCAAAAATATTTATGGCAAGTTTCTGCAATATCTCTCTCATTATCGGAAACTGCTCTCTTAATTCAACTGGCATTGTTTCTCTATGAGCCTTGTACTCACCATATTCTTTTTGTCTAAATGTAGGTGCTTTTCTATCAAAGGCAGTTACTATATAGTCCGGCTCTAATTCATCTTTAATTTTATATAACATATTTATAAACCCATATATTGCATTTGTATGTAAACCTTCTTTATTTGTAAATTGAGGAAGTCCATAGAATGCTCTATACATTAAACTATGCCCATCTAATATTAATAATCTTTCTTTTTTCATCCTTTACCTCCACTGCCTTATGATGCAGGCATTTTATTTTAATTCTATAGTAAAATTTTGTGCTTCTGCTACTACATGATAGTAATTTTCATCTATTTTCATAATTTCACAGTTTTTATATGACTTCAAATCCTTCTCAGATCTCAATATAAAATCAATACCTTCTCTATAATTATTTATAAATACATCTATTTTATTCTCCTCTTTTTTCAAATAAATTTCTGCTTCTAAATATTTTATTGTCTGATTTGCCGCTTCTGAAACTACTAAGCTTTCTAACCAAGGATAATTATTATAGGTTGTTTTTTGAATTTGATGAAAGTTTGCTTCTGCTTGTTGCCATAATAAACTCTTAGATCTCTCTTTATTAAGAAAATCATCGGGATGTACAAAATGGGAAAACACTCCAATAGAAGTAACTCCATTGGCAATATTCCACATAGTTTCTGCATCATTTACATATCCCGAAGTAATTCGCGGGAATTCTACTACGCCATCCTTTACCTCAAATTCTTGTTGATAACTACTGGTATTTTCTTCTTTAACATATATTGACGAGATGACTTTCAAATCAGGCATTGCATTAATCAAAGCATTTTTACCATCATCACTTAAAATATTATCAGTAGGACTATAAAATTGAAAAGAATAATTTTCAAATACTGACTTTCCAAAATCATTAACTGTTTTAATCGCCAGCTCCATATCTTTTATAGAAATCCACGGACTATATTCTAAATCTTCTTTGATATATCCTTCGAGAGCTAAAGGCATACTATTGTATCCATTAATACCGATTTCATCATCACCTTTTATTATTTCCTTCCCAAAAATAGACAACCTTTTTTTATTAGCACCAGTATCCACCTCAAAAGGAGGTGTCACTATTTTAGAATAACTTTGCAGTATAGAACATGAATACTTTAAGTCATAAAGATTCTTTTCTTTTATCATAAAAGGCCACCAAATATCACTATAAAATTTTGAAGAAGAAATACCCATTTGACTTCTTATGGACTGATTATATTCCTCTGAAACCGGACCTGGAAAATCATCCAAAAAATTAACCTTGGCATTAATTATTGGGTAAATAAAATCATCCATCAATAAGCTAGTACATCCAACTATGATTCCTCTGTTTATTTTTTCATCAAGCATAGTCCCATTAAAGAATACCACTTTACCCTCTTCATAATCCACACTCCATATAATTGGAGTATCATCATTTGCACCTGCAAGTAAATTAGCGTTTGCATTTATTTTAACAGCTAAGGATGAATTACTAATAAAGTCTTCCTTAATTTCCATATCAGCTTCTTTAATTAGAATATTTTGCCTCATTTTAATACCTTGTGTATCTATCATTGTATTTTCATTATCTACACCATATATACCAAATAATTTCATTTGTTCGTTTTGATTATCATCATATGCTGGACGAACAGCCACAAATAGCTTACCACCTTTTTTAATGAAATCTGCAAGCTTTTCCAAATCATTATAAGTTTTATAATCCTTAAAAGCAGAAATAATAAAATCATAATCATTTAGCTTTGTTTCATCTATTTCTCTAAAATCCACCTTACTACTATCTACTTGTAAATATGCCATAGTTTTCTCTAAATTTTCAATTAACTCTTTATCATCAGTTTGGTCTTTATTATATATTATCAATGTTTTTTGTCTCGCATATTCTTCAGGCACTAAAGAAAGATCTGAATCTGAAAAAGAAATAATCTGTGCATTATTTTTTAAATACACATTAAAGAAATCAAATCTAGAAACCTGTATAATTACAGCTGTAAATATTATAACAAAGAAAATAATTATTGTATTCTTTTTCAATTATGCTTCCTCCTACTGCTACTTTATACTACATTTCTTTAATTATATCTTATATCAAACTATAAAACTATAAAATAGTTCTATATTGCCTATGTATTAAATATAAATTATATTGTAAACAATAATAGACTATTCTATAATGAAATATCAATCATTATAAAACAGTCTATTCTTTAATTAGCATTATCTTCTAACTATCTTTAATTCTATATATACAAGTTACTTACTGGTTTCTCATCATATATTCTTCTAATTGCTTCAGCCATCAGTGGGGCTACTGATAGAATAGTAAGCTTATCAATTATATTTTTCTCTGGTTGTTCAATTGTATTTAATATTACAAATTCTTTAATTGGCGAGTTATTAATTTTCTCTATAGCTTCACCTGATAGAACACCATGGCTACATGTTGCATATATTTCCTTCACTCCATGCTCTTTTAATATTCTTGAACCATCTGACATTCTAGTACCAGTATCACAAATATCATCCATTAGTATTGCCGTTTTGCCTGCCACTTCTCCAATGATATTAGAAATAACTCTACCATCTGTTTGAGTTTTTCTCTTATCTATAATTGCAATAGAAGCATCTAATCTTGTAGCAAGCTTTCTAACTCGAGGAACACTAGGTGGATCTGGAGCTACAATAACAATATCATCTCTATCACTAAAACCTTTATCTAGAAAATATTTACCAATTATCGGCTCTCCAAACAAATTATCCACAGGTATATTAAAATACCCTTGTATCTGCGAAGCATGTAAATCTAAAGTTAGTACTCTACTAGCTCCAGCAGAAGTTAACATATCTGCTACTAGTTTAGCAGTTATTGGATCTCTAGCTTTTACCTTTCTATCTTGTCTAGCATATGCATAATATGGAATAACAGCAATAATCCTTGCAGCAGATGCTCTTTTGAAGGCATCAATCATAATTAATAACTCCATTAAATTATTATTAACAGGTTCACTTGTGGATTGTATAACGTAAACGTCTAATCCTCTAACTGTTTCATAAGTATTTACACTTATTTCTCCATCACTAAATGTCGCTACTTCGTTTTTTCCAAGATTAGTTTCTAGAATATCACAAATTTCTTTTGCAAGTGGTTTATTAGAATTTCCAGTAAACAACTTCATATCTTTTCCATGGGTTATCATTTAAAATCCTCCTATATTGTCACTTCACGCTCTTTGTAAATAATTATTATTAATTATCTACCATCATAAAATATTATACACTAATTATAAAATTATTAAAACGGTTTAAATTTAAAGTATATAAATTTTCAGATAATTCCTCTATATTCATAAAAACACTTGACTATATTATAAAATCATGATATTATTTAATTCGTTCCAAATTATTATGTGCCGATGTGGCGGAATGGCAGACGCACACGACTCAAAATCGTGCGGGAAACCGTGTGGGTTCGACTCCCACCATCGGCACCATTTATTTTTAAATTCAAAGAACTATTACCTGATATATCTCCTGTGCATATAGGAACGTATATATCAGGTTTTATTTTTACCATATTCTCTATACTATATTCGTATATAAAAACAAAACCTAAAACTAATCCTAATTTTTATATTATTCCCTTAACCTTTTCTAAAAAATTCTTAATGCTATCATTTACAACCTAATAAACCTCTATAACCTAATAAACCTACCCCTTAAATTATATTTTTAAAAGCAATTTACTTCTAATCATATTGCTACTCAACCATTGCCACAAAATGTTTTTTTGTCTTAATACCTAGCACTCCCTTTTCAATTTTTATCAGTAATTTTCTGTTAATAAATTTTGATTTTAAATATGTAAAAATGTATAATTAATATGTAATAAATTGAATATTTTACTATGTTGAGGTGATTGCATAATGGATAATATTAATGAAATATCTATTTACATACCAGAAAAACTACAAAAGAACTTTCAATCACTATACAAATATCCTCTAGTTATACTGCAAGCAGAGTCAGGCTTCGGAAAAACAACTGCAATAAATGAGTTTCTGAAAAATTCAAACTTGCATAATATTTATAGCTACACATGCATGGGTGAAACTGCAAAAAAATCATGGTCTGGAATTTGTGATACTTTTAGATATATTGATATTAATCTTTCTAATAAATTAAAATCCATAGGATTTCCTACTAAAGAAAATCTCGTAGATATTTTGAATATTATAAGTGAATGTGATGTTAAATACGAGGTTTGGATGATTATCGATAATTTTCAAAACATACAAAATTTTTTACCTTCCAATATACTCTATCCTCTTTCTTGCCATCAATGCACTAATTTACATATTGTTATTAATACTCAATTTATAAAATCTATAGATATATTAGGTATCCAATCAAACAATATTTTTTTAATAGAAAATAATATTTTTGTTTTCACTGAAAATGACATTGATGCATATTTTAGAATCAATGGAATATTATTATCCAAAAGCGAAATAATAAAATTGAAGAAATATACTGGTGGATGGGCTTATGCACTTAGCCTCCAATTGATTCATTATATCAACGAAGGTAATTTTGACTCATCTAACAGCATTAGCCTCTTAATGCGAAGATTAATTTATAATCGTTTAGATGTGAAAAATCAACGTTGTCTTCTTGTATTGTCACTACTTGATCAATTTTCAATAAAGCAAATTTATACAATAACAGAGGAAAACTTTGTTCCCGATAAAATTTCTCGCTTAATTTACAGCAAAGCTTTAATTAGATACGAGCCTACAGACGATACTTATATTATTCATGATTTACTTAAAGATTTTCTAAACAAGGAGATTAAATCTTTATCCCCTGAAGAAATCATGGAAATAAACAAATTAGCTGGTGATGCACATGCTATTATAGGAGATTATTTTACTGCAATTATGTATTACTTAGAAACAAAAGAAATGGATACTCTACTTTCACTTCCAGTAAAAGCGGCAAATTTTTCTTTATACCCCAGAAATACCATTGAAAATGTTTTAAAGAAAATCTTACTACAGTGTGATGATACGCTTCTTGCTTATTATCCTGAAACTCTTACAATGATTATTTTCCAATTTTTTAGAATAGGTTGTTATTCTGAATTTGAAAGCGGACTTAACTTTATTGAAAAAATTATATCACAACCCAATAAATTCAACCTTTCTGGAAAAAATATTAGAAAATTAACAGGACAACTGTACTTATTAAAATCTTTTGCAGAATTCAATAATATTGAAAAGATGAGCTTTTATCATCGCAAAGCTTGGGAAGTAATGGAATGTCCTTTTTCCAACAGGATAGATTGGGATGACTCATGGACTTTTGGTCAACCCTCTATTGTATATATGTTCTGGAGTAAAGTCGGAAAACATAATGAAATCATTAATCATATGGATAAAAGTTTACTTTACTACTTAAAACTTACAAACGGCCACGGATCTGGTGCAGATTATGCACTTAAAGCAGAATTCAAATTGTTGAAAGGTGATTTTTTTTCAGCAGAAGTTTTAAGTTATAAAGCTATTTATATAGCAGAAGCCCATCAACAAGATAGTATATGTTTTTCAGCCGAAATGACTCTATTAAGAATTGCTATTACTAATGGAGATATTAAGGAATACAAAAGGTTGTATGAAAATATTAAAAATAGAGCAAAAAATAGTATTGAACCTCACGGCAAAAAAACTGCAGACATCATTTTATCATTTTCTGCTCTAATTACAGGTATATATGATATTTCTGATTGGCTAAAAGATATTTCTATAATAAATCAAGAATTATATGATGTAGCCAAGCCTTTTGCAATATTACTTCACTTGAATTGGTTGCTAAGGAAAAAAGAATATATTAAAATAATCGCAATTGCACAAGAATTATTACCAGTCATTGAAGAATATCATTTTTTACTTCCACAAGTTTATTTACATATTTTGATATCAATTTCATACTACAAAAACAACAGAAAAACTGATGCTGAAAATGCACTATCTAAAGCTTTATCTATAGCAATACCTGATGAAATATATTTGCCATTTGCTGAGTTAGAAAAACATATAAGCCCTATCATTATGATTAACAATACAGAGATAAAAAATCTAAGTGTAAAATTAAAACAAGGTATAGAAATTATTAAAAAATCCCTTAGACAAGAAAAATTATCTCCCCGTGAACAAACGGTAGCTATTTTGGCCTCTGAGGGTCTAACTAATAAAGAAATAGCAAATCGACTATTCATATCCCCAGAAACAGTTAAAACTACAATGAAAGGCTTATTTAAAAAACTAAATATTAAATCTAGAGTACAATTGCAATCACTAAGAAAAAATAATTTTATTTAATTAAATTTGAATAAATTACTCTTTACAATGTCATGTTTCAAGTGACATTTTTTTTTATTAAAAATAAATCCCCAATGGGTGATACAAATAATAGAAAATATTAGATATTATAATAAATGGAAAATTATATTAAAACAAAAAAGGGGGAGGGATTTATGATTTAAGATAAATTATTAGCTGCAAAAATAACTGAGTATAATGCTAACCATTTTTTTAAGAACCTGTATGGTAAATTTATTGGGGTGGTAAAATATGCAATTAATAATTACTTTTATTTTATTTTTAGTAGGAATTTTAGGCTGTATAGTAGGATTCTCTTATGTTAAAAGAAAAAATCTACACGGTACAAAATTATGGATTGTTATTCTTATAAATATAATTTTTATTGTAATAACATTACTGTCCATGTTTTATATAATAGCTACCCTTTTATTACTAGGTGGCATAGACTAAGAAAGCGAGGTATAGAGATGAAAAAAATTATTGTTTTAATATTAACATTAACTTTATGTATTATGGCTTTTGGTTGTTCTAGTCAATCTCAATCCAACAATAAAAATAACACTATACAAAACAATCAAGAACAAAAAGAATCTGATGAAGAAGAATCTAATGACAAATCATCTGATGATGATGAATCCAATGATAAAACATCTAATGATAATGAATCTACTAAAGAAGCTACCCTTTTTATAAATATGGAGGGTGGAAGCGAAATAGCTTCATATAAAGAATATCCTTTTGAATATTCTGGTGAGCTTACAGCAGAAATGTTAGCTGACGGTCTTTCAGATTTAACAGGTTTAGATTTTAGTATAACATCTTCAACAATTTCAGATGGATTGATTATTGATTGGTCTGATAACTCAACTCTAATAGCAGGTTTAGGAAATCGCGAACAAAAAGAGGAGTTTCTTCTTCTTGACAATGATTCTTTAACATGGATGATGCTAGATAGCTTATGGATAACACTCAGGGAAAATTTAAATGTTGAAAATATTTATTACTCAATGTTCGGTGGTAGTGACCTATGGTTTGAAGCATTATATCCTGTCAATGTATTTCCATTAGACACTCCTTATATGGGCAGTGCATTTTACTTTGCCCATAGTGATGTTGTAGGGGATGTAGATGATTATACTAATATTCCTCTTATAATAGCAAATAATATTACGTTAAGTGACCCACCTGAAGGAGAATTATCATGTAATGAAGCATATGAAATACTATCTGAAAAAGTACTTGCCTATGAGCAAATAGAATCCTTTGACGAAAATAATTTATCTTTCCTTTACCAAGGTATAATGGTATATCAAGGTGTAGAATACTATACCTTATCATTGTGTGAATATTATAGTTCAGACGATTTTGAAATACTATATGCTTATTTAGTAGATGGACAGGGAAATGTCTTAAAAGGTACTCCTTATGGTAACAGTACAGTATGGGATCCTATTTGGTAATTTTCAAAACTAGGATAAGCCTTGAATAATCATTGTAATTTAATGCAAAATAATTATTGAGCAACTTCATAAATGATAAAACAAAAACCTTTTCTAATACACAGAAAAGGTTTTTGTTTTATGTAAATTTATGATATATTATTTATTATTAGGAAAACATAGAAATGTACAATAATTTAATAATATATGAAACCAAATTTGACACAAAAGCTTTAGTATGACCTAACCCAATAGTAAGTAACATTATCAACTATAAAAAGAATACTCAACATTTCAATAAATGCACAGAAATACTGTACTACTTAAAAAGGTATTGAAATAGCTAAAAATACATAACGGAGGCAATTATGTTTAAGAAAAAAAACCTTTTGGAAATAAGAAAAGATTGGGGTCACGAGATTCAAAGAAAACGAAAAATAGAAAAGAGCAAAAAATTTTTCAACAAATTAATTAAATATTATAAACCAGAATATTATGTAGATAACCAAACAAGTAAAGATATAGACCTAGATAATATCTATAAGAAAATAGACAGAACTTACTCTTCTGCCGGCGAAGATATTTTGTATTATACTTTAAGAACACCTAAATTTGACGAAAATATATTAGTTAATCGAGATAAAGTAATAAATGAATTTAAAATTAATTCTTCTTTAAGAGAAGAAATTCAATTAGCATTGAAAAAACTAGACAGAACTAAAAGTAATGTATCTACAATATTTTTCGGCAGCTTAATGAAAAGTAAACAATTAAAAATCCTTGCCAATATACTAACTTTATTATTCACTTTCTTTTTGCTTTTATCCTTAATTACTTTTAGTTCACAATACGTTATGCTTCTAATTATAATAGGTATCTATAATATGTTTTTTCACTATTCCACAGACAAAAAGATAGAATCAATGTCAGATGCAACCTTATATGTTGGTTCTGTTATAAATGCTTCTATAAAAATATCATCTATTTTAGAAAAAGAAGATAAAGGAAGAGTTCTTAATACATATACAGATAAACTCACTCTTTTAAATAAGAAATGCAAGAAAATCTCCAAAAAATCTTCATTAATTGGTAGAGTTACAGGCTTAGATGTATTTGGTGATTATATATTCGCTATTTTTCTTGTTAAAATAAGAGGTTATTTCTCTATGGTAGATACTATTGAAAAATATAAAGACGAACTCTTAGAGATATATTATCTTGTTGGAGAAATTGATGCTCTACAATCTATTTCTTCCTACAGAGAAAATCTACCATTATATTGTAAACCCTCTTTTCAAAATGAAAATAGAGTATTTGAAGTTACAGATATGGTTCACCCGCTATTAGAAAACCCTATTGCAAATTCTATCAATATCGATAATAACGGAATTATCATAACAGGTTCAAATATGGCTGGAAAAACAACCTTCTTAAAATCCCTTGCCATAAATGCTATTTTTGCTCAAACTATTTATACTTCTTTATCCACTTCTTATAATGCTTCATTTTTTAATATCGTTACTTCTATCGATCCTGAAGACAACGTATTAGAGGGTAAAAGCTACTATCTTGGAGAAGCTGAAGCAATTTTAAGAATAATAAAAGCTTGTGATAATAAAGTACCTTGCCTTACTGTAATAGATGAAATATTTACTGGTACAAACCCCACAGAGAGAATAGCCTCTTCTACTGAGGTTCTTAATTATCTAAATAGACACAATTCACTTGTTGCTGTAGCAACTCACGATTTAGAGCTAACAAAACTTGTAACTGGCTATCAAAATTACTATTTCAGAGAGCACGTTGATGGCAATGAGCTTTCCTTTGACTATTTAATAAAGAAAGGTATTTCCCCTACTAGAAATGCCGTTAGAATACTGAAAATGATAGGCTATCCTGATGAGATAATTGATGAAATCGAGAAAAACATTTCTCTCAATTGATGAATTTTATAAGTGTATTCCCTATAATATAATTCTATTATAAAAAACAAACCCAGGCTAATGGGTTTGTTTTCCTATATTATTTCAAATGTACAAATTCTATTTAGAGCTCATATCTGTAAGCATTTTTATAACTTCAGGGTTTAAATCGTCAAGATCATTTTCATAACTATCATTGTATTTTATATCATTATACTTTATATCATTATACTTTATATTATTATCTTTTAGCTTAAACATGCTTACTTGTTCTTTTAACATTTCAGCTTGGCCTAAAAGCTCTTCACTAGCAGCAGCTGTTTCTTCTGATGTTGCTGATGTAGTTTGTACAACATCTGTTATTTGAATAACCCCTTTATTTATTTGTTCGAGTCCTATAGCTTGTTCATTTGAAGCAATTGCAATATTAGAAATCAATTCACTTACCTCACCTATACCTTCAACAATCTTATGTAATGCGTCAGCAGTACTATTTGCTATTTTAGCACCATCTTCAACTTTATTTATTGAGTTCTCAATCATAACTGTTGTTTCTTTTGCTGCTGCTGCAGAACGTGCAGCTAAATTTCTTACTTCTTCAGCCACTACGGCAAAGCCTTTACCATGTTGTCCTGCCCTCGCTGCTTCAATTGATGCATTAAGCGCCAAAATATTTGTTTGAAATGAAATATCATCAATTACTTTTATTATTTTAAAAATATTATTGGAAGCCTCATTTATTTGAGACATAGCATCTAACATTTCATTCATTTGTGAATCACCATTAAATGCCTTATCCTTTACAAAATAAGAAATATCTTTTGCCTTATCTGCATTTGAAGCATTATTTTTTGTTTGAGCTGTAATTTGCTCAATAGATGCTGTTAACTGCTCAATAGGACTTGCCTGTTCTGTAGCTCCCTGAGATAATGACATGCTAGAATCAGATACTTGGCTTGATCCATAAGCTACTTGCTGTGACGCAGCATTTATATTTGTAATAACTTTATTTAAATTATGTGCCATATCTGTAAAAGCATTGGCAACTTCTCCTATTTCATCATTACTTTTAACATCTATTTTTACATCCAAATCTCCATCTGTAATTTTTCTTGCTGATTTTAATAAGTGTTTTATTGGTTTACTTATACTTCTGCCTAAAAACATTGCTATAATAACCCCAAATATACACGCTATAATTGAAATTACAATGATTGCATTTGTCATAGAATCGATATTTTTCAAAATAGTATCTCGATAATTACCTACTAGTATTGTCCATTCGGTGTTTGGTATTTTAGCCATAGCAGCCAATCTTTCTGTTTCTTCATATTCATAATCTACGACACCTGAATTGCCTAATCCTAATTCCTCTAAAGCTTCAGCAAAACTTGCAAAAGGTCCTTGTGTTTCTAGACTATCAAATACATTTACTTGATTCATAACATATTCATGATTTGGATGCGAGTAAATCACCCCATCCTGTCCTAATATAAAAGAGTATCCTTTCTCTCCTATACCCATTTCATCGGTTATTTCATTTAAAGCTACGCCCTCTCTTCTCCCAATTAAAACTCCAACGACACTTCCGTCTTTTGTAATTGGAGCAGCATACATAATTACAGCCTCATTTGTCACTTTACTTATAAGTACATCTGATATATTAGCTTGTCCATCAAAAGCTTTCATTACATATTCTCTATCCCCAAGTTGGGAGGTTCCTCCACTAATGATGTAATTTGCCGTACCATCTGGTAAAACAATTGCCATATCTAGATAACCTAATCTTTCAACATCATCGTAAAGAGACTCTACTTGGATAGACCAATCCATACTTCTAACTGTTTCTCTATTTGCCAATTCATTTAGTATTCCAATATTTTTTTCAATTGTTAGATTAATATTTTGAGCACATTCATCAGCATATTCTTGCATATTTTGTTCCGTTTCTGCCATAATAAACTTGGAACTAAAGGTTACAGATAATGTCCCTAATAAAATCGATATTACAATTATAATTATACCGACAAATAATGCAATCTTTTTAGATAAATGAAATTTCATATTTTTATTATTCTTAGATTTACTTTTCTTTCGTATCATATAATCCTCCTCACCAATTTATCTCTTTTACAACTCAAAAGTTATTTTTTCTATATTATAATATTTTTAAACACTAATTTAAGTTTAAAATAAAATTTGAATTGTATTTTTTAATAATTTTTAGATATCTAACTCATCATTCATTTTTTATTATCAAATTCCTTTATCATATGCGAAAATATTACACATTTCACTTTTAATCTACATTATCTATATAGCCTAACTTAATAGCATAAGAAATCGCTTGTGCTCTATTTTCTGCTTGTAAAATTTCTATAATTCTAGCCATATGATATTTCACTGTACCTTCTGTAATGTTCATGATTTTTCCTATCTCACTATAATTTAACCCTTTAATTATAAATTTCAAAATATCAATTTGTTGTTTACTTAGTTTACTATCATATTTTCTAGAAAATTTTCCACTTTCACCTCTTAAATAGTCATTATAAATATCTTTTGTTATTTCATTTTCTATAAAAACTTTTCTATTCAAAACTACATTATTTATTGCTTCCACTATTTCACTAGAATTTGAACTCTTTAAAAAATAACCTGATGCTCCATATTTTATAGCCTTATAAATATTTTTTTCTTCATCACTTGTAGTTAAAATAATTATTTTTATTTCAGGTTTCATTTGTTTAATCTGCTTTAATGTCTCAATACCATCAAGCCCTTCCATAAAAATATCCAATAAAATAACGTCAGGTACAAATTCTGATATCCTTTTTACAGCTTCTATGCCATTGTTAAAATACTCAACTATATTTATGCCACTTATTTCAAGCATATATTTTAAACCTTCTACAAATAAAATATGATCATCAATTAACATAACATTTACATTGGAAAGTTTATCTTTCATCTATTTACTCCTTTATGTCAATTTCTATTTTAAAGCCTTTATAATCTAAATAAAAATTTATATTTCCATCTATTTCTTTTACTCTTGATTCCATGAATTTCAATCCATAATGCTCTTCATTAGTCTCATTATCTTTAGATTTCATTCCTATGCCGTCATCTTGAATACTAATCTTTATATCATCCTCTTTTTTCAAAATACTTATCCAGACATTCTTAGCTTTTGAATGCTTTGCAACATTAGTTAAAGCTTCTTTTATAATATATTTAATATTTCTTTTTATATCTCCTGAAACATAATTAAATTCACCATCAATTAATAAAGTTGGCTTTGTACTAGTTTGCAGTCTAAATTTTTTTATTTCTTCATATATTTCCTCTTTAAAATCATTTCCTATATTACCTTGTTCTTTAATAACTTTTATAAGCCGTCTTATCTCTTTATGTGCATCTTGCGATGCTATTATAATCTTATCAATCTTATTTATATCAAAGTCAATTTCACCGTTAATCATTTCTTGCTTTATCCCTTGAGATTGCATTGCTACAAAAGCCATAAGTTGTCCTAAATTGTCATGAATATCTCTAGCAATGACTTTTCTTTCGTTAACAACTGCTAATTGTCTGTTTTTATCTGCAATAATCTTTTGATCTATTTTTTTATCCGTTATATCATAAGCAGTAATCAACTTATAACTTTCTGTATATTTGTATTCATTAATATTTATAAGTCTAAATTCATAAATCCTAAAACCAATCTCTATTTCAGTTAATGTTTTATTCCCTAATAAAAACTCTATAATCTGTTTATTTTCAAAAAATACAGTTATAGCAGAATAACCTAAGTAATTACCACTTAAGCCTAAAAGAGTCCTGCATTTAATATTCATATCTATTATTTTGTTTTCCTTATCCACAACAAGGTATGCTATATCCATATTTTTGACAATTTCATCCCTTGCAACGAATGTAATATCTAGAAGTCCATATTTAAAAATTGACCAAGCATTAATAATACCTACAATACCAAAATATACGGGCGTTGTATCAAAACTACTAAAAATGCCAATCCTTAATCCATATAAAATATTAGGTAACAATACTATCGATTGACTAATAAGTAATATAATAGCCCTCTTTTTTACTATTCCTTTTTGTTTTACAATACATATAACTAATGTTAAAAGTGATGCCATACTGATTATGTAGCTCAACCCAAGTTGTACAAAAATATAAGGGCTAAAATCTTTTTTGATAACTGTAAAATACCCGTTATATACAAAACTTAAATTTGTTCTAAAAAGTCCATGTATTTGATCTGTTAGAACAAACATTAAAGAAAGATAAGATAAAATCATAAAATAATACAATTTCTTTTTTCTAAACCATTGTTCATATCCTGTTATTTTAAGACTAAAATGCAGAAGACTCCAAGGTATAAAACAATATGGAACATATTGTATATTAGCCCAAACTAATTTGATGCTAAGTTCACTAGATATAAGTTCCATCATATTAGAAAAAGACCACAAACTAAGCAATAATGCATTATAGAAAAAAGCTTTAGCAAATTTAGCATCTCTTTTCTTTAAAATTGCATATAGCCCTAATATAAATGTAATACTAAATGATAATGCAAGTAACATAAGATAAATTTTAGCGTCCATTTTTCCCCTTTATAATGGCTATAATTTTATATATAGTCATTATATACTTTTTTTTTCAGGTTATCCACTATGAAACTTTATTTATGCTCATTTAAAATCTTACTTAACTTACATTATTGTCAAAAATATTTAATCATATTACAATGCCTATTCCATACTTATAATACTTAAATATATTTTTAACCATAATAGTTTCAAAAAAAATACCCTAAATTATGTATAGTATATACTACAAAATTTAAGATATTTTGATAAATATTAACAAGTTAAATGTTTCTACTTAAAAACTAAATTATTGATTTTAAATTTCAATATAATTCGACTTTGAATTCATAGGTTTTATAGAATACCCATTCTTCCTTAAAACAGGTAATACAGCAACTGTAACTCCTGCTACTATCAAACACTTTATTAAATCTGGAATAATAAAAGGTGTAAATCCAATATTAATAGCCCCTAGTATACTTACAGATTTCCCCAAATATAGATTAAGCATTAAATACAGATAAGTAACTCCTAGTACATAATCTATCAACAAACCACAAACTATAGCTAAAAATATTTTAATAAAATTAATTTCTTTAATATATTCTGTTATTTTACCAATTACAAAAGCACATAAAACAAATCCAATTAAATAACCAAAAGTAGGTTGAAATATATAAGTAATTCCTCCTCCATTAGTAAATATAGGAAAGCCAATAAGTCCAATTAGTATATATACTAATTGTGAAATCATCCCATTTTTAGCTCCTAAAAGAATTCCTGCAAAAGTGCAAAACATAATTTGAAGCGTAAAAGGTACCGGTCCTATAGGGATTCTTACAAATGCACTAACAGCTGTAAGTGCCGTAAATAATGCAATAAGTATCATATTTCTTGTATTTATTTTCCTCATAGATAATTCTCCTCTTTTATAATTGTCCATTTATAGTTTATTTGTACAGATTTTTTTGATTTTCTACTAGCAAAAACCAAATTACGTTGTGAAACTTCTCCACTTGTCCCTATTGTAAACTACTAAGACTATCATTGTCAACCCATGTTTTATTTTTGGTTTACAATTGTACTATTTACCTTTTTCTCTGTAGGAAAACCTTCCGGAATATTTAAATAAAAATAAAACGACTTATAGGAAATCTATCTAGAAATTCTATAGTCGCTTTTTTTATACTTAAGTTTTCAATTATCTAAAGTTAGGGTCGTTATACTCTTTTTCGTTTTTCATTTCCAGTTTCCTTTTTATATTGCCAATTTGTTCTTGTGAAAGATTTGTTTGCTGTACCATTTGTCTCATACTATATCCTTGTTGCATACATGCTCTAACTTGTTCTACAGCATCTTCATACTCACCTTTATTAAAACCTTCTCTAGCCATTCTAATGGACTCCTTTCTTTTAAATGTAAAGTACATTTTTTTTAAAAGATAATTTGCAATGCTTTTTTAAAGATAATTTGCAATGTGCAATGTGCAATGTGCAATGTGCAATGTGCAATTGTGGATGCTTCTCTCCTATCGTCGAGAAGCTTTAATAATTTAATATATTAAAAGATTTTGCGTAGCAAAATCATCCTTAATTGCTAATTGCTAATTGCAAATTGCAAATTGCAAATTGCTAATTGCACATTTCTCTTTAAATATCATTCTCCACTAATAACTCCCTTAGATTTATGTTTTCTAATATCATCATTATTTATTGTTTCATCTTCGCTTTTATAGCTTGATTTTTTCTTTCTCCTTTTCTTTCCAACGCTATTACTTTGAGCCATATTTCAACCTCCCCTTTGTTCAATGGATACTATTATTTTACCTAAATTATTATAAATAATTCACTTTTTTATAATTTAATTAGGTATATTAATTTTAAAGTTGGTTATCATAATTAAAGATTAATCAAGAAAGAGAGGAATAGTACATTATGGCTAAAAAGGGTATGTCAAGACCTTCACCTGAAGAAAATCAAAAAGGTGTTACTCAAAAAAAAGGTAAAAGAAATAATCCCAAAAAAGTTAATGAAGTAAAATAACATCTCATATTTTACTTTAATTAGTACTATGATAAATTTTATTCTCCACTATTTCAATTAAATCGCCCTAAATTGTAGGGTCAAGTACATAAGAGAATTTATAATTCTCTTAAATGCCTTGTTACGACCGATGACAGATACTTGTAGTTTTCTACTTAAATCTATCATCGGTCGTATTCATATGCCCAATTGTACTTCAAAAATATATATGCTATAATTCAGTTAATGATAAACTATCCAAAAGCTTGTATCTAAGTCGTTTATCAATAAATTACAGCAGTTCTATTCTATATATTAACTGTACACTTCACACCGTAAACTCTAAACTGTGAACTGTGCACCGTGAACTGTGAACTATAAACAGAAGGAGCATATTTATGAGAAGTATTTTTCTAGATACAGAAACAACAGGCCTAAAACCTGGGAAAATAGTTCAATTAACTTACATAATTGAAGAAAACAAAAAGTTTATTGATGCCAAAAACTTTTTTTTCATGGTTGAAGATGGTGAAATGGAGGAATCCGCTGCAAGAGTTCATGGATTCACAGTTGAAAGGCTA
The DNA here is from genome assembly GCF_054819755.1 of Clostridium sp. DL1XJH146. NCBI lineage: Bacteria > Bacillati > Bacillota > Clostridia > Eubacteriales > Clostridiaceae > Clostridium > Clostridium sp. DL1XJH146. The sequence continues at coordinate 16,609 of NZ_JBTVVN010000018.1, read as the reverse complement.
GTCAGCTTATCAAAAGGAATGATTTTTGAAGATGCTATCGATGAAATAATGGAAGATTTAAACGGAAGTATCTTTATAGCACATAATGCAAAATTTGATTTACGCTTTATGAATGCTGAATTCGAGAGAATTCAAGCTATTCTACCAATAAAAAAAGAATTTTGTACAATGGAATATTTTAAAAACATTTTAAAGTTACCTTCTAGAAGCAATAGATATAGTGGTTTTAAAAATCCTAAAATGGACGAGGTTGTTAAATATTATAACCTTTCAAACGAAGATATTCTTGAAAAAACAAAAGTTATTTTCAACACAGATAATATATCATACCACGACGCAAGGTATGATACTATGGCAATGTATCTTTGTTGCCTAGTTTCACAAAACAGGAAGATAGAATTATAAGAAATTCAATACACAGTGCACAGTGCACAATGCACAATTAATGATAATTTTCTTCCTTTTAGTCAGAAAATCTTTAAATTAATTACAAAATCAACAAGGCAGTAAATATAATTGTACGAATACAAATATATTTACTGCCTTTAATCTTTTAATGCTTCGATTTTTAATGTTTCAATGTTTCAATGTTTCAATTAAATTCCAGTAATATTTTAGCTCTGCTAAAATATTACTTCCTTAATTGTGCATTGTGCATTGTGCATTGTGCATTAGTTTTTGTTCTGTGCATTGTGCATTGTTCATTGTTCATTAGTTTTTCTTCTATGCATTGTGCATTATAAATACTATCATCTAAGCATCAATATCAAAAATACAACCAGTACAATAGCAAACATCAAAATCGAATAAGTTACACTATTCAAAGTAGCTCTAGTACTTTTAAATGCTTCCCTCATGTTAGTAACAACTTTATCTTCACTATCCATAAATTTGCGGAATAATTCCCAATCTTTTATTTTTCTTCTTTCTCTAGTTATCTCAACAATTTCATTCACTTCATCTTCTTTTTTTCTTTCTGAAAGTTTTTTCATTTTTTCATAAGAATGGTCCACTGATGTATAAAGAGATTTACTTACTTGAATTTCTTTTTTACCAAATGAGTCTATTGCACCACTAACCAAAGCTGCCGTTCTAATAACACTTTGATCTAATATTAGAAGCAAAAAGGACGATACAACTATTAAAAAATGGCCTACAGGTTTATATAAATGATTTTCAATATTAAACCAATCAAGTCCAATGTTTTTATACCACCAGTCTAAACCTGAACCTTTTCTCAAGAATTTTCTAATAAACCCAATATAAATTACAACACCTAAAGCTATCGTAAACAAAGATGTCTTTACATTGTCAAATGTGTAAATATGAATATCCTCTAGGGCATGCATATGATCAAATGATATCATTGTTTTTCCTATAATATTCAAAACAAAATCAGGTCTCACACCTATGAATATAACAATAGCACCTAATATACCCATTGGAAGTAACGCTCTTTTTGTAATTTCAGCTTTTACATTTTCTATATTATGATTACTCTTTTCAACAAATACAGCAATAAATATTTTCAAAAGATAAGCACATGTAAAAGCACTGCTTATTGTAAATACTATTTCACCAACAGTAAATAGCAAACCTCCATATATTTCATGTGCTTCTGATAATGCATGATGCAGAAGTGTTTTACTTCCAAAGCCATTAAAGCCAGGCATACCAATAATGGCACATAAACCTATGAAAAATACAATTTTTAATATAGTTTTATTTCTACCAAACCCACCTATTTTATTAATACTTAATTCATGTAAAACCATATATACAAGTCCTGCTCCCATGAACAAAAGCACTTTAAAAATAACATGATTAATTATATGAAATAATACCCCATATATAGCAATTGCTCTGTGGTCTCCTAAATAACCCATAAGTCCAATACCAACTAAAATATATCCCATCTGACTCATAGAACTATATGCAAGTATCCTTTTTATATTCCTCTGCATCATAGCCAAAAAGCCACCAACAAACATAGTTATAAAGCCTAATATTAGTATCATACGTGAAACTACTATATCGTTACCTAGCATAAATTCACAAGTAATAAATATACCAAATATACCTGTTTTAAGAAGTATACCCGATAAAATTGCACTTGCCGGAGCTGGGGCTGCTGGATGTGCCTTTGGTAACCATATATGAAGTGGAAACATACCTGCTTTCACTCCAAAACCTGTTATTATAAGTCCACTAATTAAATATTTTATATTTCCAAGTTCCTTAAACTCTTCTTTCATGTCTGATAAAACTAAAGTTCCTGTGTAATCATAAACTAAAAATAATCCCATTAGCAATATAAGACCACCAGCAACGGCCATTATTAAATAAGTGTCCCCCGCTTCATGAGAATACTCATCTTCATCGTGTATTATTAATGGATAAGATGCCAAAGACATTATCTCAAAAAAAGTAAATAGATTAATCAAGTTTTCTGATATAAATATACCTATAGTACTCCAAAGTGTTATCATAAAGAATAAATAATATCTATTCCTATTTTTATAACTAATTAAATATTGAGTAGAATAAATAGTAATTAAAAACCAAATAAAGGTAGTTAACCACACAAAAATATATCTAAATAAATCAATTTTAAGATGAAGTCCTACACCCATTATATTATCTATTGTCAGTTCTATAGTTTGAACAGATACATATTTGTATAGTAGTGTAACAAGAGCAAAAACTATTCCCGTCATAAGGACATTAAATATATTTCTGTATCTTTCACTTTTAAAACCTATAATGAATCCTACAAATGAACCCACAAGAGGAATAACCATAATAAAAATTAAAATCACCGTTGGATTCAAAGAGACACCTCCATTTTATATAGTGCACAGTTCACAGTGCACAGTTATTTTAAAAAACTGAGTTTGCTATTTCTCTTAAAAAATTCAATATCGGATTCGGCCATACTCCTAATATTACTGTAATTATTGTTATACAAACTATCGGTATTAGCATATTTAAAGGAGCTTCTTGTACTCCTGCCTCAAAATTACTTTTTTTGAAGAAGGCCGCTGAAACAACAGGGAATAAATACATAGCTGTTAATAATGCTGAAAGAAGTAATATTGCTGGAAAAATAATCTTACCTGCTGCTAATCCACCTATCGCCAAAAACCACTTACTTACAAATCCATTTGTTGGCGGTATTCCTACTAATGAAATTGAAGAAATTCCAAAACACCACATAGTTATAGGCATTCTTTTCCCTATTCCCTCCATCTCACTTATGTTTTTCTTATCTGTTGTATACATTATTGCACCAGCACAAAAGAATAATGTTATCTTAATTACAGCATGGTTTATTAAATGAAGAAGACCTCCTACAAAAGCATCTTCATTGAGCATAATTATTCCAAGTAAAATATATCCTAACTGACTTATAGTAGAATAAGCCAATCTTTTCTTAAGATTATCTTGATGCAACGCTAAAAACGACCCCATCAATATAGTAAGCACTACAAAAACAGCCATATATACCTGTCCGCCTGTACTAGCAATAACATCAACACCAAAAATAAAGTAGCATACTCTTATTAAAGCAAAAACACCAGATTTTACAACAGCAACTGCATGTAATAATGAACTAACAGGTGTAGGTGCAACCATAGCTGCCGGCAACCAAGAATGAAATGGTGCTAAAGCTGCTTTTACTCCAAATCCAAGAAACATAGCTATAAAAACTATCAAAACAAGAGTATTATCATATGAAGCTACCGTTCCAAAAACTCCCTTAGGAATAAAATTTAAATTATTAGTAATACTAAAAAGTATTAGTGTCCCGAAAAGCACCATTGTAGCACCACTAAAAGAATAAATTAAATATTTTTTACCACTTTGCAATGCTTCGTTACTACCATTATGAATAACTAATGGGAAAGTACACAAAGTCAAAAGTTCATAAAACAAATAAAGTGTGATTAAATTACCTGCAAAAGCAATACCTAATGTTATCCCAAGTGTAAGGGTAAAAAATGCAAAAAATCTCCTTTCCTTTCCTTCATGCTTCATATATTCTATAGAATAAAAAGTTGTAAAAACCCATAATGTAGCAACAAGTAAAGAAAAGAATACTCCGAGTTTATCTATTTTTAAATAAATATCCAGGAAATCATTAAACTTAAAAATATGAAGCATATCTCCTTCAAGATTAAACACCACATATATAGTCAAAAACAAATTCAAAATAACCCCAGTTGCCACAAAAATATTTCTCTTATTCCTTTCAAAATCTGTTAATGCTAATACAACAGAAAGAATTCCAGGAAATAAAATAGGCAGTAAAATCAATAAATTATTCACTTTTTATCCTCCTATATTAAACCCGAACTAATAAATGCAATTATATTTTTAGATGAAAATCCTACTATTATCATAGCTAAAATCAACATTGCAATAGGTATTAATTCCTGCACACTCATATTTTTCGATTTATATATTTTATTTTCTAAATTTTCCTCTCCAAAATAACCGTTTATAACTATAGGGAAATAATATACCGCGTTTAATAATGAACTTACAAGGATTACAATTATGAGTAAAACCTTGCCACTTTCAATACTCCCAATAGCTAGATACCATTTACTCACAAAACCTGGCAGAACAGGAATTCCAACCATTGATAAAGCTCCAATAAAAAATAAACCAAGGGCTTTAGGCATTTCTTTTCCTATGCCTTTTAATTCATCAACTTTCTTAAATCCTGTTTGATGTATCATTGCACCTGAAATCAAGAAAAGAGCTGATTTTGTAACAGCATGCCCTACCATATGAAATATAGCAATAGTTACCCCAAGTTCAGTTCCAAGTCCTATACCAAAAAATATATAACCCATTTGAGCAACTGAAGAATACGCAATAACTCTTTTTAATTCCTTTTGCATAATAGCAAAAATCGATCCCATTATCATACCTGCACTACCTAATATTAAAATCAAATCAAGTACTGGGAACTGACCTATTATTTCAAATCCAAAAATTCTATATAAAACTTTTATTAAAAGAAAAATATATCCCTTCAATACTAAAGCTGATAAAATTGCAGAAGATGAAGTTGGTGCACTAGAATGTGCATCTGGAAGCCATGAATGAAGAGGAAACATAGCACTTTTAACTCCTAATCCTATTGTAAATAATCCTAAAATTATTAATATAGCATCAGGATATTCCATGTAGATACCTAAAAGCACTTCATGCATACTTGTCATATTTAACTGTCCGGTAATTGAATATAAATATGCAATACCCATAAGTACAAGTCCTGAACCTAGTATGCTCATAATAAGATATTTAAGCGTAGCCTTTATTGTTTCTTTTTTATCCTTAACCACGATTATTCCACAAGACGCTAATGTGCCAATTTCTATAAATACATAAGCATTAAAAAGATCATTAGTATAAACTAATCCTAGAATTGACCCTATTAATATATTAATTAGTAAATAATATAGTGATATTCTATTTTCTTTAATATCATGGTCTATACTGTAAATTGAATACCATATAATCATTAAGGCAACAAAACAAAACACAAACGCTAATAAAACTTCACTATTGCCTATAAAAAATTCTATTCCATAAGGTGCATCAAAATGCCCTACTCTATAAAAATATGACCCGTTATTTGCTGTATATATTAAAGATATCAAGGCTAATAAAGTAGCAATGCCCATCGATACCATACTTAAAAACTTCACTCTTTTTTTATCATTTAAAAGAGGCATTACAAAAGATGTGATGAATAAAACCAATATTATAATTAGTGGAAAACTCCTACTCATAAATTATCCTCCCATTTTCATAATTTCATCTAATTCAACTGTTCCAAATTTTTCATAAACCTTAATAGTTAACGCTAACGCAAATGCTGTCATACTAACGGCAACAACAATACCTGTTAGCATCAAAGCTGAAGGAATAGGGTTAATATAATTCCCAGTAACATTGCCATTTATAATAATTGGAGCTTCTTTGCCAACTATATATCCTTTAGCTATAAAAAATAAAAATATAGCAGTATCCATAATATTCATTCCTATTATTTTCTTTATCAAATTATTATGCAATAAAAGAGTAACAAAACCAATTCCAAATAATATTATTGCTCCAGCTTCATAATAATTTCCTATTAATTCAATCATTTTTATATTTCTCCTTCATCGAATAATGAATATAAAGTGTACATAACAATTGAAACTACTGTTCCTACAAAAATATTAAGTGGTAATAGATATTTAGCACTCAAAATATTTCCCGGTGTACCTATTGGAGGTTCTGGCAAATTCAAATGTGCTCCTCCAGTTATAAAACTATACCCTTTCACAAACCCATATAAAATCATGGCCCCACATAAAAATTTCAATAATTTATTATAAGAAAGCTTTTCTTTTGCTTTATTTTTTCCATATACAATTCTATAAAGTATAAAACTAGCTCCTATTATCGTTCCCCCAGCAAATCCACCACCTGGACTTAAGTGTCCATAGAAGATTACATATACCCCAAATATCTGGATAAAGGGGATTATTATTTTGCTAATTTCTTTAAGTATTATATCTTTCAAATTCCCCACTCCTTTTATTCTTCTTTTTTCAAAACCAAAATAACACACATTGCTCCTGTAAATAAAACAGCTGCTTCAACAAATGTATCAAAAGCTCTATAATCAAGAATAATTCCTGTAACTATATTAGTTGCTCCAGTATCTTCCATTGTATGTTCAATATAATACTTTGTAACTTCATTATTTGAAGGCTTTTCCTCTACCCCAAATTCAGGTAAATCTACAACACCAATTAAAAGAATATATATCAAACTAACCGTAACTAAAATTGATAAAATCTTTCTCATTTTTTCGCTCCTTTAATCCTTTTCAATGTCAGAATAAATAAAATTGTCGTTATCCCCGCTCCTACAGCCGCTTCTGTAATGGCAAGATCTGGAGCATTTAACTGTTGCCAAATAATAGCCATAATCAAACTATAAACCATAAAAACAATTATTGATCCAAGTAAATTTTTTATAGCTGAAACTGCTATAGAAAAGACTATTAAAGATAATAAAATTACTATGCTAAACATCTTCATTGTTATTCGCCTCATTCCCTTTATCCTGTGAAACTAAAACAGCCTTTGCTATTAAATGTGTTGCTGTTGGATTTGTAATCCAAATAAACACTATAATTAAAACTAGTTTTAAACTAACAAAATTCATTCCATTATATATAATAAGAGAAGTCAAAGTTAAAACCGCTCCTAAAGTATCACATTTTGCTGCACTATGTGCTCTTGTAAAAACATCTGGAAATCTTAAAATACCTACCGTCCCCACCATAAAGAAAAACAGTCCGCCAAACATAAATATCGAAGAAATAACAATCCTCACCAAGTTCAAACCCCCTCTTATCAGTTCACAGTTCACAGTTCACAGTTCACAGTTCATAGTTTAAGGATGATTTTGCTACGCAAAATCCACTATTTAAATTAAAGATTTTCTGAGCAAAGGGAAGAAAATCCTCCTAAATTGTGCATTGTGCATTGTTCATTGTGCATTGCTTTTATATTATTTTTCTTTCTCTATATATTTCGAAATAACTACTGATGCAATAAAACTTATAAGTGCATATACTAAAGCTACATCTACAAAATATGTTTCATGAAGGATAAAAGAAACAATCAATATCAAAATAATTGTCTTAGTTCCAACTACATTAACTGCAATTAATCTATCTGCAGGAGACGGCCCTTTAATTGCCCTAAACATGCAGAAGAATATTGTAATAGACAAAAACATTATTGCAAATATAAAAACTCCATTCATAACTATTCCTCTACTTTCATAAGAATCTTTTCAAATTTCGAATCAATAACATCCTTAATATATTCTTCTTTCAAACAGTGTACTGTGAAAATATCTTCTTCCATTTTTATAGTTAGAGTACCAGGTGTTAGCGTTATAGAATTCGCCAATATAGTTCTTAACATATTACCTTTGAGTTTAGTCTTAAAGGTAATTACCTTAGGGTTTAAAACTACTCTAGGGTTTAAAACTACTGCTGCCACATGAAAATTGGCAATTACTATTTCTTTAACTAATACAATCAAGTACCATATTAAATACTTTATTTTTTTGAACAATTTTATTTTACTAATTTTTATTTTATTAAATTTATCTTTATTAAATTGAAAAACCATCCAGCTTACAGCTATTCCGATAATAAAAGCTTCCACAGTTAGTCTTTGTCCTAATATAATCCAAAAAGCAATATAGATTAAAATAATTACAAATCCCATGTCACCCCTCCAAAATTATTCTTTCAATTTATTATATAGCAATTTCCATACCAAGATTATCTGTAAACATATACATCATTGGCAAACGGTCATTTCATTGAAGTTGATAATGCAGATGATTTATTTCTAATTGCAATAACAATAAAAGATTGCTATTTTTTTATCAATATTTTTGTTTAGTGTTTCACTATGATACACTAAAACCTTTCATCTCAATTTTATGTGTATTATTTTGAGGCACTTGTATCATTTTAAAACACTATGGACCAAGGTATTTTTTTTCATCGATTCCGTATTTTAACATTTTTCTGTACAATGTACTTCTTCCTATACCAAGTATTTTAGATGAAGCAGTTATATTACCTTTCATTTCTTTCAAAGTCCTCTTTATAGCATCCGCTTCAATCTGTTCGAGCGTTCTTAATGGCTGAATATATGATTTTTCTCCACCTTCATCTCTATTCTTTATATTCATAGGCAAATCTTGTACCGAAAGAATAGCACCATCTTCTTCAATATTTACTACCCTCTGCATTACATTTTGCAATTCTCTTACATTTCCTGGCCAATTATAAGCTATTAATGAATTATAAAAACCCTCGTCAACACCCTTTACTTTCTTACCACTTGTTTCGCAAAATTTCTCTAAGAAAAAATCAACTAAAATTTTAATATCTTCTTTCCTATCTTTTAAAGCAGGTGTATATATAGGCATAACATTTATTCTATAAAAAAGGTCCTCTCTAAAATTACCAAGTTCAACCTCTTTTTTTAAATCTTTGTTACTTGCTGCAATAACTCTAACATCAATAGGTATTACGTCGTGCCCTCCAACTCTTACTATCTTTCTTTCTTCAAGAACTCTCAAAAGATTAGCTTGTGTATCTAATGGCATATCACCTATTTCATCAAGAAATATAGTTCCTCCATCCGCTAATTCAAATTTCCCAGGATGTCCCCCTCGTTTTGCTCCTGTGAAAGCTCCTTCTATATACCCAAAAAGTTCACTAGAAACAAGTTCCCTCGGAATTGCTCCACAATTTAAAAACACAAAAGGATATTCTCTTCTATCACTTTTATTGTGAATTGCTTGAGCAAACATTTCTTTTCCTGTACCACTTTCTCCTTGGAGTAAAACAGTAGTATTTATATTGGCTGATATTGATGATAATTTAATTGCTTTTTTTATTGCTTCACTTTCTCCTAAAATATCATTAAAGGTAAATCTAGCATTTGCCCCTACTATTTTATTAACTAAATTATGCACTACTTTTTTCTCTCTAAAAGTTATAACTGAGCCACTTAATTTATTTCTATCCATAGATCTAATAGGGAATATATTTGCTATACATACTTTTTTCCTACCCGTTCTAGTTTTAAAAAACATTTCCTCTTCTTCAAATCTTCTCCCTTTAAAAATCCCTTGAACTAATTGCAATCTATTTTCTTTTCTTAAAATCATCCTAAAATTTTTACCTATCAATTCATCTTCTTCATATGCAATAAGATTTCTAGCAAATCTATTAATACTCACTATATTTTCATTTATGTCTACTTTAATAATACCTTCATAGATAGACTCTGTTATTTGATGAAACCCATCATTGACTGTCTTCAATTTCTCATTATACTTCTGCAGTTTCATTTCTTTTTCAATAGCTTGTGCTGCTGCTACAATCATACCAAGAGTATGAGGATGAACCAGCTCATAACTTCCCGTTATACTTAAAACAGCCATAATTTTTCCATCAAAATCTCTGATAGGTGTAGCTGATGAAGTGTACTTATGATTCATTTTAAGATAATGCTCTGCCCCCATTACTTGTATAGGTTTTCCTGTATATAAACTTATACCAATAGCATTTGTACCTATGTATTCTTCTTTTACATTATATCCATCACTAAACCCTATTCTTTCGTAAAATTCTATCACTTCATCAGAACCACTATGCATAATTACATAACCATCTTTATCAGTTAATCTAATTATAAATTGAGTTTCTTCTAAAAATTTATAAAGACTATCCATAAAAGGTTTAGTTAATTTAAGCATTTCCATCAAATCTCTGTATCTACTATTCAATTCTCTTTTGGTAAGAAAATTGTTGCTATAATCTCCATATGGATCTAAATCATATTCACTACATCGTTCCCAGGAATGATATATCTCTTCTCTCAAACCCTCTTTATCTATTTTGTTTTCTTCAATAAATTCTTTCCATTTCTTATACACAAACTCATCGTTTGATAATAATTTTTTTACAGGCAATTATTTCACCTCTCTTATTTAACTTGTTAGATTTTACAATTGAAAACACACATAATCATAAAAGTTTTTCTTCACACCATCACGAAGTCTTATATTAATTATTATATACTAACCTTACAGTGTTTCCAACTCAACTATTTATTTATAAAAAAAACAAAAGACCATTTTAAAGTCTTTTGTTTGTTTTTTTATTTTATTAAAGTTTCTCAAAAGCAAATAAAATCACTCTTAATGTTCACTCAACCTACTCTATTTCTTCCCCTTCAAAGCTTTTATACTTCGGAGGGTTTTTCTTGTTTCTTCTAGGTTTTGCTTCCAATTCTGCTTCTGTTCTTTCATTTCTTTTACTTTTTTTATGACTTAATCCTTTTATCATTAAATTCACTCCTTTTCTAATAGTAGATAAACTATTTCAACTATTAATCTATACGTGTCCATAACTCGTTAACACACGGAGTTGTGTATAAATACAGATTAAGTTTACGTATAGCTTATCTATAGTTTATCCAAATTAGAAAAGTTTATTTCTTTTTGTATAAGCGCATAACCTATGCATGTGTTTTTAAATTTATCCAATGCATTATGAAGAAATTCCTCCGGTTCTACCATAGAAGGACTAAAATGCGTAAGCCATAACTCTTTAACACATGCCTTATTTGCTAATTCTGCACATTCTGAAAAAAGCATATGTTTATTAGCTATAGCTTTGTCTAAAAAAGCATCATCTCCATACATCCCTTCTCCAATAAAAAGGTCTGAATCTTTTACAAACTCCACCATTTCATCTGTTGGTCTTGTATCCGTACAATAGGATATTTTTATACCTTTTCTATTTTGTCCTAAAACATCGTCTGGTATATATAGCCTTTTTCCGTCCGCTATTATTTCACCCTTTTGAAGTTTACTCCAAAATTTCTTTGGTACATTATTTTTTTCTGCTTTTTTCGCAGAAAATTTTCTCTTCCTGTTTATTTCAATAGAATATCCATAGCACTCAATACCATGATTTAATAGTATTGAGTTAATACTATATCCTTTGTATCTAAAATTATTTAAACCAGTTTTACCACATTCCACAAGCTTTAACTCAAAAGCTAATTCAGGTACTATAACTGTAAGACCAGCAACAACCTCTTTTATTCCTTGGGGACCTATTATTAATAATTCCTCTGTCCTACCACTATTAGATATAGTGCTTAGTAACCCAGGTAAACCAGCAACATGATCTGCATGATAATGGGTTAAACATATAACATCTATATTTTTAATTCCCCATTTCATTTTCTTCAATTGTATTTGAGTCCCTTCACCACAATCAATCAAAATGCTGCTACCATAAAAATTTATCAGTGCAGCACTCAAGAACCTGTCTGGAAGTGGCATCATTCCACCTTCACCAAGCAAACCTACTCTAACCATAACTAAATACTTCCTTTTTAAAGGCTATGCTTTAAAGATTTGTTAATATACTTCAAAAACAACATTGCCATAAAACAAATCCTATTTATAGAATATTATTCACAGCCTACCATCTCTAATTCTTTTCTTATTAAGTTTATTATATACTCTTTATCTTCTTTATTATTTACAAAATCTATACTGTCAACATTAATAGTTAAAATTCGAGATGCATTATATACTTTGAAATAATCTGAATAATGTGTATTAAGTCTTTCCCAATACTCTCTTTCAACTATTTTTTCATAATCTCTTCCTCTTGTATTAATTTTCTTAATTGCATTATCTACATTTGTTTCTAAATAAATCATAAGTTTAGGTGGATGACAATGTTCTATCATATTTTCAAATAAATCTATGTATAGATCATATTCCTCCTTGCTCATTTCATCTTTTTCCATAAGCATTTTTGCAAATATTAAATCTCCATAAATACTTCTATCAAGAATAGCATTTCCTATATTAGCGGCTTCTTTGATCATTCTAAATCTGTTATTCAAAAAAAATATTTGAAGAGAAAAACTATATCTCTTTCTATCATAATAAAATTTATCTAATATAGGGTTGTCTACTACTGGTTCTAAAAAAGGCTTATAGTTAAATTCATCTACTAATATTTTCATCAAACTCGTTTTTCCTACTCCTACTACTCCATCTACTACTACCAAATTCCAACAATCCTTTCCCTCTAATTTCTTTAGCAATTGATAATCCATCATAATATTGGTTACTCCTTTATTACAAACTACGTTATATTATGACATAATTATCGCTATTCTGCAAAGGATTTCTCAGTATTTTAAATTACCAAATATCACTATTTTTACATTATAAAAATATAACGTATACATAAATTTCGCTGCTTAAAATATTTTACAGAGTTATCCACATTTTCTTACCCTATATAAAAAAATCCACATACGACTGTGGATTTTTTTAATTATTGAAATTTTATTTATAGTCTTCATTCTTCATAGTTTGTTTTTATTATAATTTTTAGTTTTAATTTTTTAATATTTTTTCCAAAAATTCTACTTCTACAAAGTTTTTCTATAGTAATTAATCAAACAACCTGCTAATATTATTTCTCTTTCACTTTGTGTAAGGTCATCAATATATAAAATCAATTCCCTCTTCTCATTATCATTACCAATAATGAACGCTTTAACTTCTGTTTCATTTTCCTTTATTGCTTTTTTAATATTAGGTACAAAGATATATTCATTATTTTCTAGTTTTATATCCTCTTCTTTTGTCTTAAAAGGTATCAAACCCCAATTTACACAATTACTTCTATATCTTTTAGTCGCATACTCTACAGCTATATTTGCCATTCCACCTAAAACCTTTTGACAAGAAGCTGCTTGCTCCCTTGCTGAACCATCACCTGGTTTATTAGCATATATTACGCTTCCTAGTGATGTCGTCTTAATTAAATTATCCATATCTTCATCTTGCCCAAGAATTTCAAATACTTTTTTTACTTCACCAGTAATTTTTTTATCATCTTTAATTAAACTAATTCTTTCATCTTCAAGTTTCTTTATTCCTTTAGCTCTACCTACATATTCTGGATCTTTTCTGCTCAACGTAAACTCTGAAAGTTTATAAGGATCTGATCTATAAGATGACGTTTCTCCTGACGGAATTAACTCATCTGTAGTAGTAACAGGATCTTTTATAACGCATGCTACCTTAAGCAAAAGATTGTCAGTGAGTTCTATAATTTCTGGCCAATCTTTTATATTTGGTCCATAAACAAGCTCTGATTTAGTATCTCCACTATTGAAACCTGAATAAACTCGATGTTTGTATATTTTATCATTAAAATCATATTCTTTTATTTCATTAACAGTTGGAAACTCCTCTGCTGATGTTAGAATTCCTCCATTAATAGCTGTTGCTGTAATTGACTTCGCATCCATCAAAGCTACTGAAGAAATCTGTCCATCTTTTGGTTTAGAACCTTCTCTATTTGGGAAATTCCTAGTAGTATGTCTGATACTTAGGGCATTATTTGAAGGCGTATCTCCCGCTCCAAAGCAAGGTCCACAAAATGCCGTTTTAACAATCGCTCCTGCTTGCATTAATTTATTTATTGTTCCATTTTGGTTAAGTGCAAAGTTAACAGGTTGACTTGATGGATAAACACTTAATGAAAACTCATCATGTCCTATAAATTTATCTTGTAGCATTTCCCCGGCAATACTTATATTCTCATAAGTTCCACCTGCACATCCTGCAATAATACCTTGGTCTACTTTAATTTTACCATTAACTATTTTATCAGTTAATTTGAAGTTTAAATTAGAATTACTAAATAATTTCTTAGCCCCTTCTTCAACACTTCTAAGTATCTCATAAGGATTTTGATTCAATTCCTTTATCGTATAAACATTGCTTGGATGGAAAGGAAGGGCAATTACTGGTTCAATAGCACTTAAATCTATTTTTATAGCTCCATCATAACAAGCCACTTTTCCTGGAGCCATTTGTTTATAATCTCCTTCTCTTCCATGAACTTTAAGATAGTCTTTAACCTTCTCATCAGTACACCATATGCTTGATAAACAAGTAGTTTCAGTTGTCATTACATCTATACCAATTCTATAATCAACGGATAAATTCCCAACTCCAGGTCCAACAAATTCCATAATTTTATTTTTTACAAATCCAGATTTAAAAACTTCTTTTATAATTGATAAAGCTACATCTTGAGGTCCTACATATGCTTTTGGTGCATTTTCCAAATACACTGCAATAACTCCAGGGTATTTTATATCATATGTTTTTTTCAGCAATTGTTTTACAAGCTCCGGGCCGCCTTCACCCATTGCCATAGTTCCTAATGCTCCATATCTAGTATGGCTATCTGAACCTAAAATCATTTTGCCACCACCAGCCATCATTTCACGCATATACTGATGTATTACTGCTTGATGAGGAGGAACATATATGCCTCCATATTTTTTAGCTGCTGATAATCCAAAAACATGGTCATCTTCATTTATTGTCCCACCTACTGCACACAAACTATTATGGCAATTTGTCAAAACATATTCCATAGGGAATTTTTCAAGACCACAAGCTCTAGCTGTCTGTATAATACCTACAAATGTAATATCATGAGAAGCTATTTTATCAAATCTAATGTTTAAATTCTCCATATCATCTGATAAATTATGCTCTTTTAAAATATGGAAAGCCATAGTATTTTTCTTAGCTACTGACAATTCAAAATCATCTTCTTGCAATTTATCATTTTCTTGACGGAAAAACTTCCCGTTCAATTCTTCAATATTTATTTTTTCATCTTCTTCAACTAATTCGGTATTTTTTAATAAAAATACCTTCTTATCAATAATATTAATCATCCTATCATGCCAGCCCCTTTTGTTTTTATAATTTAATCACCTGTCCCTAATTTGTCTTCGATTATTAAAATTATACTCTAAATCGTCTCAAATTACAAATAGCTAGCTTTGATAAATATGAATTTTTTTTTTCAAATACTTGCAAATACTAATTTATTACCTCTTCAAATTAATAGGATTTCCATGACCTAAATCTTTTTTCTTATCCTGAAGGGAACTTTTTTGTTGCTCTTCAAGGTTTACTTTACCTAATTCATCTTTTGTTTTTTCACTCAATATGTTACTTTTGCTTTTTTTACTCATAAGACACCGCCTTTTTTTATATATAGAGTGCTTCTTTATATAGAGTGCAGTTTGCAGAGTGCAGAGTGCAGTTAAAACATTAAAAGATTAAACCTTAAAGCATTAAAAGATTAAACCTTAAAACATTAAAACCTTGAAAGCTTAAAAGATTACAATATTAAAACCATAGAAACTGTAATTCATAACACTTTATTTTCACTCTAAAGTGAAAGATGATTTAGCGTAGCTAAATCGATGTCTAAATTCAAAGATTTTCTGACGGGAGGGAAGAAAATCATCCTTCACTGCACATTGCACTCTGCACTCTGCACTCTTCACACTTGTTTTAAAAATAGTGTTCCCTTGATATAAACTCTTATTCTTTCTTCTACAAAGCCAGTTAGTCTATATCTTAAAAAGTATCCATCTACAATAATTCAATTCATATTTAATTTCGTAAATCTTCAAATCATTATTAAATATACTTTGACACGTATATACTATGACCTCATTTCCTGCCAACTTCTGCTTCTCTCTATTTAGTATTCTATCTATTTTTTTAACATCTTCCGATTTCTCTTTCTCAATTTTGAATTTCACAGGATGTGGAAGTCCATCTCTATCAAACCAAGCAACCATATCTATGGGTTTTGCTATAACCTTCACTTCTAAAGCCCCCTTTTTTGAGTGTGAAGTGTGGAACGTGAAGTGTGAAGTTAAGGATGATTCTCTCCTTGCAGTCGAGAATCTTTAATTTAATAGTGGATTTAGCTTCGCTAAATCCTACTCTGTTTAGTAGTGATAAAATTTTTAGCGTAGCTAAAAATTTTATCACACTTCACACTTCACACTTCACACTTCACACTTCACACTTCACACTTCACACTTCACACTTCACACTTCACACT
>NZ_JBTVVN010000176.1:0-242 GCF_054819755.1 Clostridium sp. DL1XJH146 | reverse complement strand
CAGCAACTATGGCAGCACTTAGATTGCCAGATAGCCCAGATTTTACAAATAAATTTACCACAAGCAACTCTTAATGAACCTCAAATTGCGCAAACCCTCAGTGCCGTCTTGCCTGCTCAAGCCCAACTTTTTATCAGTAATTCTTTGCCAATTCGTGAAATTGAAGCTTACAGCAATCATTTTCAACAAGAAGTTCAGCTATTTGGCAATCGTGGACTCAATGGTATTGATGGCATTAATTC
>NZ_JBTVVN010000175.1:0-243 GCF_054819755.1 Clostridium sp. DL1XJH146 | reverse complement strand
GAATAGTTTTATTTGCATTCAGAACTTTTATCGTTGTATTGCAGATATTTTGTGCCACATCAAAATAGTTGTCATCATTTCGGTGTAACACTTCTACGCCATTTTCGATCATTCCTCTGTGCTTCAGAGTAGCATCCACCCATTGGCCAAAGCCACTTAAATCCGTTGTAATACATGGTATCTTGAAAGCACAAGCCTCGAGCGGTGTATATCCCCAAGGTTCATAATAGCTTGGGTAGATAC
>NZ_JBTVVN010000174.1:0-243 GCF_054819755.1 Clostridium sp. DL1XJH146 | reverse complement strand
CGCAGTAAGATGAAGCAACAGTTACGAATTTTTGCAGATCACCGTATTTTAATTGGAATGCTGTTACCGTTATTTAATTTGGCGAGTGTTTATCCGCTATATACTTATTTACGACCATTATTAGCTGGTCCGCTGGGTTTTGGTGCGAATGCAATTACGATTATTTTATTTCTCTATGGTATTACTTCCATTATCAGCAATCAAATAAGCGGCTGGCTGGCGGAACGTGATGGTTTAAGATAC
>NZ_JBTVVN010000173.1:0-243 GCF_054819755.1 Clostridium sp. DL1XJH146 | reverse complement strand
AAACCTCATATCAACCTTTTGAGGACGATCACTGAGCATGCGAAAGACCTTTGAGACTAGACAACAAAACTACCCCGATGCATTTAATGATTAGAACCTATCCTTTAGGTTAATCTCTGTGTAAATTCATTGAGATAAGCTTAAACATACTTTCGGGTGATGTAATGGTCGTTATGCCTAAGATAACAACTATTGAGTATGGACTCGAGTCTGAATCCTTGCAAATGACCAACGGAGACTGCT
>NZ_JBTVVN010000172.1:0-243 GCF_054819755.1 Clostridium sp. DL1XJH146 | reverse complement strand
AGTTCAAAATGAGAACTAGAGAAAACTGAAGATATTTATATTTGTTCTTAGGACATATTCATGAGGACGTGAGTATGCTAAAAGGACAAGCTACGACATGTAGTATAGATGAAAAGAAGGACATACTTTTTATTGCATAAATGTAAATTTTTGGTAGTTGAATTTTCGAGGTGAGTATGTCCTAAGAATATGAACCACAAGATGTTGCATAAGTTATGATTAAAAATTAGATTTCTATGCAAT
>NZ_JBTVVN010000171.1:0-244 GCF_054819755.1 Clostridium sp. DL1XJH146 | reverse complement strand
GTCGATTGGTGTATTCGGAGGGAGGGAAAGAGAATGTCAAAAACGGTCGTTAGAAAAAACGAATCGCTTGAAGATGCTCTTCGTCGCTTCAAACGCAGTGTATCAAAGACAGGTACTTTGCAAGAAGCAAGAAAGCGCGAATTTTATGAAAAACCTAGCGTAAAGCGCAAGAAAAAGTCAGAAGCTGCTAGAAAACGCAAATTCTAAAAGAGGGTGGATTTATGAGTCTTCTTGAGCGACTTAA
>NZ_JBTVVN010000170.1:0-245 GCF_054819755.1 Clostridium sp. DL1XJH146 | reverse complement strand
AGCAACAGAAGCAGCGTTTTCAAGTGCAACACGAGCCACCTTTGCGGGGTCTACAACACCAGCAGCGCGGAGGTCTTCGTACTTCTCAGTCTTGGCGTTGTAGCCATAGTTGCCCTCGCCCTCGCGAACGTTGTTTACAACCACAGCACCCTCGATGCCAGCATTATAGCAAATCTGGCGGAGCGGTTCTTCAATAGCGCGGCGGATGATAGCGATACCCGTCTGTTCGTCCTGGTTGTCGCCCT
>NZ_JBTVVN010000169.1:0-246 GCF_054819755.1 Clostridium sp. DL1XJH146 | reverse complement strand
ATATTGTTCCACGTGTACTTCCATACAAATATTATTCTTCCTCGACTTACATATTTCCTTTTCCATTATCATTACGGTGTATATATTAAAGTTTAGATTAAAGGTAAGAATTTTATCCGATGCTTTTAGAGAGGGGTGAGTAAAAAAATTAAAAAATTAATTAAACTGAGAAAATTGAAAAAACTGAATAGTAAAAAAACCGATTAGAATTTTGAAAAAATCAGCCGGTTTGGTTTTGTAAGCCTG